>NZ_BAABAT010000001.1:0-107224 GCF_039537565.1 Dactylosporangium darangshiense | reverse complement strand
TGCCCGATCGGCGGTGAGCGGGGGAGTGACTGCACGGCCACCACGGTCGACCGGTCACCCGGTTCGGCATTGCGGCCCTCGCCGGGTCCGGTCACCGCCATGCGACACCGAAACGCGACCGGTGCGATGTGGGTTGCCGTGCGTCCACCGGTGCCGGGATCCTGGACCAGCGGGTTGTAGCGCGCGGCTGGCGTCCCGGCCGACAGTTGGGCAGGCGTGAGCCCGGGCGGACTTTCAGGTAGACCCCCAGGTGCACCCCCTGACGGCGAAATGTCCCAAGCCGGCAAGTCTTAGCAGCTCAAGAGGCGGTCCTGGCTCCCCAACCAGGCCCGAAATATCCCTGGGGGATATCCCTTCCGATCGGGGGAACACGCACGAGGCCGCCGCCGACGTTGGAGACTGGTGCGCGCGGTGACCGTTGGCCGCAGCCACGCAGCACGCCTGCACAGCGAGCGGCTCGACGACCGGCCCCGCCAGCACCGTCCGGTGATCGTCGTTATGGGGTCGGATGCAGCGGCTTCACCGCGTCCCGGAACTGGGCGGCTGTCTGGTCGAGGTAGGCGTCCCAGGCACTCGCCGTGCGGGCATCGATTGGCTGCGGGAATGGGATTCGCACCGTGGCCAGGCGCACCGGAGTGCGGGCGCCATCACGCCCGCGATGCCAACTGCGAATCGCACCGATGCCGGGATAGATCAGCACGGCGCATTCGACGGTGCCGTTCGGGTCAGCCAGCAGGTGCGTGTAGGCGAACATCTGGTACTGGTCGCCGCGGTCCGGTGGCGTGTGCGACGGGACGGATTTGTCCTTCGCGTCGGCGATCCAGATCGCCCGGTCCTGCCACGCCACGATGTCCGGCCGGCTCTGGTTGGGCTGCGGCGGGTCCCGGACCCACGGGTCCGAGACCAGGTCAGTTGGCAGAGTTGCCTGAGCCAGCACTTGCGTGACCGGCTACGCATCAGCACCCGATGTACGATGGACTTCCACAATTTATCTGTTGGAATCGAAAGCTCCACCGCATCGGCGAACGGCCGACCCGACTCCTCCGCCGCGTACTCGGTGTCGGCCAGCAACGCCAATGCCAGTCGTAGCGCATCCACCCACACCCGGTCGAGCCGGTTCAGGTGCAGTCGCGGGCCGACCCGCAACACCATCGGTGCCGCCATCGCGGTGACAGTGCCGAGTGCGCGCCGCAGCGTGACCGCATCCGGCGCAACTGCGGCTCGGCAAACCGGCCCGCGAACGGTGACCGATTTCGACGCCGCGCGCTCGCCGCTGCACCGGATTGTCCAGACACCCACGAACCCCGCTGGTCTCATCAAAAGACAACTCGATGCTGCGGATGCTCGAGAACAGCCTGTCTGACGGTGCGTTGTACCGTTCCGCAACGACCAGGCCCTGCCCAACACCGGTGAGATGCTCACCCTGCTGTACAACCTCTGGTCGGCGGTTGAGCCGACCTTTCCCCAAGCCTGGAACAAGCCGCCCAGGAAGTCTCGACTCATGCACGGTGCCGGCATCATCAGCATGGGCTACCTGATGGACGCCATCAGCCACACCCGCGACGGCGACGAGGGTATCCCCGACACTCAGGAAGAGCATTGACCACGACCCAGACGGCGGCGCTGGCACTGTTCGGCGGCGCCGATCAAGGCGGCAAGGTACTGCCACACCTCGACCAGCGCAACGGCCGCTGGGCTGCCGACGCCTTCAAGGCGTGCAGCAGGGTGCACACGGGGTCTATGGCGGCAACCTCGAACGCCTGGTCGGGGACACCGCACGACTCACCGAGGCTCTCCGATGACACCGCCGAGACGTACCTCGCCAGCGCTGAGCAGCTGCTGACCCAGACCGCACGGGGTGGCCCGCGGGGTGTGGCCGCGAGCGTGTGCCTGGCTGCTGCGGCTCGCTCTTGAGGCGGAGCTCGACCGGTTCTGGAAGGCGGTTGCGCCGGAGGTCGCCGAGTGCCAGAGCCGGCGGGCTCAGGTGTTGCTGCTCCATCGGTACGCCGACGCGGCGACCGCTCGCCGGGTGGGGTACCTGTGGTGGGCGCTCTCGCGGGCCGGCCATCACCACGGCTACGAGTTGGCTCTCACCGCGGGAGAACTGCGTCGCCTGGGCACTGACGTGGCCGAGGTCGACGCAACACTGCGCGACGCCGGATGACCAACGATGGTGGGCCGAGATCGGCTCCGGTGAGCCGATGTAATCTACCTAGAAATTTCCCAGGTGGGTTACAGCCGCGTCAGCGTCAGGTACTGACGGGCCAGCGCCGCGTGGCTCACCGTCCTGTTTCCTCTTTATGACAGCCGGTGTGTTCATGCTGACGACCGCCCGACTCAAACCAACGGTTCGCCGCCGGACCCGGACCCGGACGGTCTTCCCGCCTGCCCGGTCACGGACGACGGAAGGTGGTACGGGCTGAGCACCGCGGGTTCGTCGCCGCGCTCCTACTGGCGGATAGCTGACGGTGGCGGAGGGTGGTGGCCAGCGGCAGGTACGGTCCGCTGGTGATCACACGATGCGCATAGTGCACCTGGTCCGCAAGGTGCTTGGCACCCTTCTCGCGATTGCCTGTTTCGGCCTGGCCCTGTACGCCTTGTTCCGGTTGATCCAGGGCGGGAGCTGCGCGTCCGGTGGTAACTACGTCTCAGCCCGCCAGTGCCCGCCCGGGACCGGCTGGTGGGCCTTCGAGCTCCCGGTCGGCATCGTCGGCGGCCTGCTTTTCCTGGGCGTGGGCTACGTCAGGTTCGGTAGGGCGGAGCCGACACCGACAATGACCAACCCCCGAGGTGCGTCGACTCTCAACGCGCAGATGTTCACGGCCGGCGGCGACCGCCCGGCCGCCTGGCCGTCGTCTCTTCCGTGGCCACCTGCGGGGGTCAACTGGCAAAACGCCACCGTCGTGCAGATGTCGGACGACGGGTCGGGGGTCTGGGGCGGGCCGGAGGCGCCACAGACGCCCGGCACCTCGACGGCCGATCAGGACCCGTTAGTCCGGCTCGAACGGCTGCGGGTGCTGCGCGACGCCAACGCGCTGACGCCCGCCGAGTACGACGAGGCGAAGGCGAAGATCCTGGGGCAGATGTAGGGTCGCGGCCACCTGCCCACCCGGCCGCCCGGCGCCGGATCAGGTGCTTCAGGCCGGGATCCGCAGCGGCGTGGCTCCGCCGACGCCGATGAAGTCGAGGCCCGGGTTGCCGCTGGCGAACGCCCGCGCCGCCTGCGCCCGCCATGCGGCCCGGCGGGCGGGGTCGTGCCCGAGCCGCCAGAGCAGGTCCAGCAGCAGTACCGGCAGCAGCCGCGGCGAGGCGACCAGCTCGTCGACGGTACCGAAGACCGTCTGTGCGGCGAGGTGGCCGACCCGGCGTGCCACGGTCGTCCGCGAATTGCGCCTACCCTCGGCGCCGAACAGGTACTCCCTCATTGGGACCCAGCGGGGCGACCGGGTCACCCGCGGCGGCAGCGGCTCGAGCGCGTGCGAGGCGGCCTGCAGCAGCGAACCGAGCACCACCCACGCCAGCGGCTGCGCCAGGAGCGCAGACCCGGCGATCGCGTGCGGCCGTAGCTCGTAGGCGGCGTTGGCGAGGGCGTACAGGGCCGCGACCAGCAGCACGCCGCTGGCGCCCCACAGCGGGTCGCGCTCCTTGACCGCCCACCACAGCCACCAGATCGACAGCCCGGCCGCGGCCGGCAGCGACGCGTTGACCGGCAGCGACCCGAGCGGCAGCGCGCAGCACGCCGCGAGCATCGAGGCCACGATGAGCGGCATGCAAACCGCGTGCCCGACCTTGGCCAGCCGGGTCCGGTGGAAGATCAGGTTGAGATACGCCTGGTACCGCAGGTTCAGCACCGTGATGTTCGTGCTGGGCGTGACGGTGGCGATGGCCCACCAGCGCGCCAGCCGGCTGCCACCCTCCACGGCCGGCGCGAACAGCGCGGGTGCGTGACGGAGCCAGAACAACTGACCGCGGCTCGGTGGCACCCATATCTCCGCGGCCACCCCGTCGACGCGATGCAGATACCGGTCGATCGAAGCGTCCATCCGGGCCCCCAACCACTCGCCGTGTGCTGAGTCTGGCAGCCCGACCGAGGTTCTTCCAGACGTCCTTCGGCTCGCCCAGCCGGCGCTGGCCAGCGCAACCAGGGCCGACGCGGTGGTACGTACCGGCACTGCACCGACCCGCTGCAAAGCTCCGATTACTGGGGAGTCGACACTGGTATATGTCGGCGGCTACCGGCTCTGCCTCGAGCTGTATCTGGTACGCACCTACTGCTACAAGTTCCCGAGCGGGCCCGGCTGGGTCGTGGCCGCCCCCGCGTGCAAGGCCAAAGGGACCGTGCACGTCATCGACATCGTGCCCGGTGCGTCCAACGGCAACAACTGCACGCGGGACTACAAATGGAACCGGTGGTACCAGTTCCTCCACCCGACGGTCGTGTACTGCGTCATGCAGTACTGAGAACGCCTGGATGACGACCTTGCGGTCCAAGATCGGGGCCCCGTGCGGTCCCGATGCGGCGGCAGGGTGAGGGCCGGGTTGACGGGCACGTGCTAAAGCTGCCCTTGAAGCGGGGGTGATCGAGCACTGTCGATCACTGACTTCGCCGAATACGGACCTTGACGACGAGTCTCGAAACGGCCGCCAATGCGACTTCAACGTTTGCCGCCGAGACGCGTACTGCGATGAGGGGCGCCGGATGGAGAGCGCCGCGCTACCCCGGTGCTCCTCGGACGAGTCCGAGGCGGTGAAAGCGCGCCTACTGGGCAGATAGGTCC
This sequence comes from Dactylosporangium darangshiense, assembly GCF_039537565.1. Classification (NCBI taxonomy): domain Bacteria; kingdom Bacillati; phylum Actinomycetota; class Actinomycetes; order Micromonosporales; family Micromonosporaceae; genus Dactylosporangium; species Dactylosporangium darangshiense. The sequence goes on along the minus strand of NZ_BAABAT010000001.1, from coordinate 102,446 downwards.
TGGCCTCGACCTTCCCGGATCTCGTACGAGTCCGGTACTCCTGGAGGACGACCCGGTGCACCGTCGCCTTCGCGGCGCGGCGCGCGGGGCTGGTGGACCGTCCCCCGGTTGACGTACTGCCGATGGTGCCTCAGGGCCGGGGGACGGTTCATCGTGCGAGCGGGCACCGGGAGAAGGGTGGACCGCTCGATGTACCTCATCAGCGCGGACTCCTTGACCCGCAGGCGTGGCTTCCTGGCGGTGCCGATGTTGACCCGTTCAAGGCGGCCCGTGGCGAACAGGTCGTAAACCGAACTGCGGGAGGTCGCAAGCCGCGCGGCGACCTCCGCGATGGTCAATAGCTGGTCGGCGTGCTTCGGTTCCCCCACGGATGGAGTAACGATCGATCTTGATCGAGGCAATGCTTGCCCTCAAGTGCCGAGTCGGTGCACCGCAGACTGTGGTGTTGCCTGCTGTGCGACGTTGGCGTCTTCATTGTCGAAGATCGTCGGGGAGTCGTTGGTCGGGCTGTCGGGATCAGCAGCCGGCGCCGCCAAGACCGATGACGACAGCCTGTTCGAGACCTTCGTGGCGGCCCCGACGACCGGTCGCCTGGCAGGGAAGTCGCGGCTGCCGGCGGTCCAGCCGGAACACGCCCGCGCAGCCGCTCCAGCAACAGGAATGTGGCCGCTCCGCAAGCGGCTCGACGTTGCGGGCCTGCTCGGAGTTGGGAATGAAGTGCAGCACCGTGCGGGCAGCACTTACGTGGTGAGGTTGGCTATCTCGGCGCCGGCCATGAGGAATGCACCGACACCGTAGTCGGCGGTCTGGTTCGGGTTGACCGCCGCGGGGCCCGCGCCGACTCCCTGGCAGTAGCCGAGAAAGCCGTCGTTCTGCACCGCCGTGGCCACCATGCCGTTCCACGCCCGCGCTACGACCGGGAGATAGGTGGTGCGGTCGAGCAGGCCCGCTGTGATGCCGTAGGCGATGCCGAACGCGAAGAACGCGGTTCCGGTGGTTTCCGGGCCGCCGAAGTGTGCCGGATCGGCGAGGTTGACGTTCCAGAAGCCGTCCGCGCGCTGGACGGGCAGCAGGGCGTTGGCAACCGATTGCAACGTGGAGGCGTACTCCGGGCCGCGCTTGTTGCTCAGCGGGACGGCCTTGAGAACCTTGGCGTGGGCGGCCAGCGCCCAGCCGTTGCCGCGTGACCAGAACACCGGCCTGCCTGAGGGACTGAACTGCTGCGGGCCATCGATGGCGTAGGCGTTGTCGCGGTACCACAGTGGCGTCGACTCGCTGTAGAGGCCGGTGACGCGATTTTGCTGGTCCAGTTGCAGGCGCTTGGTGGAGTGGTAGAGCTGGTACATCGCCAGCCAGTACGACGTGTCGTTGCGCAGGGCGCCCAGGCGCGCGAACGGTGGCATCGCCATGTGCAGCGCGTCCACCCACCACCAGTCGTCGCGTTTGGTCGAGTTGACCATCCGGGTCAGGCTGTCCTCAAGCATGGCGATCTTCGCCGGGCCGCCCAGTTCCTCGTACAGGTCGAGGTAGGTCTGCCCTGCGCAGTGGTTGTCCGCGCTTCGCGTCGCGGCGCCGCCGGCCAACGCGTAGTTGTTCTGCTCGGCCCAGGCCACGGCGTAGTTCAGGTACCGGCTGGTGCGGGTGAGCCGATAGTGCGCCATGTTGCCGCAGAAGTACGTGGCGCGAGCCCACAGGTTGTCGCCCGGGTTCGCGTTGGCGCCGATCCAGTGGTCGTTCACCCGCTGCATGACCGCCAGGACGTCGGCTCGGCTCGGCAGTTGGTCCGCCGGCGCCGCCGCGGCGGGGCCGGCCTCGAGTCCGACGGACACGGACGCGGCACCGAGCGCCGCCGTGGCGCCCAACAGTGTTCTGCGACGCATCAGAGCCTCCCAGCTCAAGGGTGATTCCAGCCCGATCATGCGGAGACAGTACTCAATATTTATCTTGATTCAAGTCTTGACAACCGGTTGCCAAAACGGAACAGTAAGGCTTCCTAACAATTGCGTGCTCGCCTCCCAGCAGCCCATCGCCCCAGCGGAGCGATCCGGGCGCGGAGCGGCGGCCCACCTCGGCTCGGCCAACACCGCAAAGAGGAGGATCAGCATGTCCAGACCGCAGCAGCGTTCGCTGCGACCACACCGGCTGGTGGTGTCGGTGCTGACCGGCGGCACGCTCCTCATCGCCGCGACCGTCATCGCCGCCACCGCCGACGCCGTGGCCGCCACCGCCGCGACCGGCGCAATCACCGGCTACGGCGGCAAATGCGTCGACGTGGCCGCGGCCAGCAGCGCGAACGGCACCCAAGTGCAGCTCTACACCTGCAACGGCACCAGCGCGCAACAGTGGACCGTGGACACCGACGGAACCATCCGGGCCCTGGGCAAGTGCCTGGACGTCGCCGCGGCCGGGACCACGAACGGCTCGAAGGTGCAGATCTACGACTGCAACGGCACGGGCGCCCAGCAATGGCAGCCCAGCAACGGCACGCTGGTCAACTCGAACTCGGGCAAGTGCCTGGACGCCACCGGGCCGAGCTCCGCCGACGGCACGCCGCTGCAGATCTGGTCGTGCACCGCAGCGGCCAACCAGCTGTGGACACTCCCGGGCGGCGGCGCGCCGAGCCCGAGCCCGACGCCCACCACCTCCTCGCCGACCGGCTTCGTGCACCCCGGGGTCCTGGTCAGCCAGGCGCAGCTCGACTTCGTCCGCCGCCAGGTGCAGGCGGGCGCGCAGCCCTGGACCAACGCGTACAACCAGATGCTAGCCAGCAAGTACGCCTCGCTGTCGCGCACGCCGGCCCCACGCGCGGTGGTCGAATGCGGACCGTACTCGAACCCCAACAACGGCTGCACCGACGAGCGCGAGGACGCCATCGCCGCGTACACCGACGCACTGATCTGGTACATCGGCCGCGACTCGCGGTACGCGCAGAAGTCGATCGCCCTCATGGACGCCTGGTCGGCCGCGATCACCTCGCACACCAACTCCAACGCGCCGCTGCAGACCGGCTGGGCCGGGTCCGTCTGGCCCCGAGCCGCCGAAATCCTCCGGTACACCTACAGCAGCTGGCCGAACGTGAACCGGTTCGCCACCATGCTGCGCACGGTCTACCTGCCGGTGGTCATCAACGGCTCGAACAGCAACGGCAACTGGGAGCTGAGCATGATGGAGGCGGCCGTGGGCATCGCCGTCTTCCTCAACGACCGCACCAGCTACGACTCGGCGGTGGCGCGCTACCTCAACCGCGTCCGGGCCTACGTCTACCTCAGCACTGACGGCCCCCTGCCCTACACAGTGCCAGGCAGCGGGCTGGACACCAGCAGCGAGATCATCGGGTACTGGCAGGGCCAGTCCACCTTCGTCACCGGGCTGACCCAGGAAACCTGCCGCGACTTCGTCCACACCGGGTACGGCATCTCGGCCATCTCCCACGTCGCGGAGACCTCGCGCATCCAGGGCCACGACCTCTACCCGCAGGTCGGCGAGCGGCTTCGCCAGGCCCTCGGGTTCCAGTCCACGTACCAACTCGGTGCGGCCGTGCCGTCCTGGCTGTGCGGCGGCCACCTCACCCTCGGCCTCGGGCCGATCACCGAGGTCGCCTACAACGCGATGCACAACCGGCTCGGCTTCGGCATGACGAACACCCAGACGTTGACGCTGAACCAGCGTCCAGCCGGCACCAACAACCTCTTCGTGGCCTGGGAAACGCTCACCCACGGCGACAATCCCGCCTGAGGCTGGCACAGCGGCCCGGAGGGATGCCGGCCACTCGGCATCCCTCCGGGCCGGTTGTTTGCTCCGGACGAGATCACCCAAACCCCGGCACCCACGGACGGCGACGGCCGCGAAGGGCGCTTTCCACCCGGCTCGGGGGAGCCGGTCACCGGATGAGGCACCGATCGTGAGGGATGAACTGGCGAAGCGTGTGCACGGTCACCGAAGGGTCTGACCCCACGGGTCGGCTTTACGGTCGGCGAGATACCAGGCACAAGGGGGATGAACCCGTGACGACGGTAGGCAGTTCACCCACCAGGGCCGCCCCGCTGCCGGCCCGAATCGCGGCAGGGGTGGCTGGCGGTCTCGCCGGCGGAATCATGTTCGGCCTTCTGATGCAGGAAATGGGCATGATCGTGCCAGTGGCCATGCTCGTCGGCAGCACCTCGGTGGCCCTCGGGTGGCTGGTGCACCTGGCCATCTCGGCGTTCATCGGCACCACGTACGCGATCCTGTTCGCCCGGTGGGCAACCACCCCGGTCATGTCGGCCGTCATCGCCACGAGCTACGGAGCCGTCTGGTGGGTGCTCGGGACACTGCTGCTCATGCCGGCCAAGCTCGGCATGCACATGTTCATGCTCAACGCCACCGCCTGGCAAAGCCTGACGGGCCATCTCATGTACGGCCTGCTGCTCGGCGGGGTCTACGCGCTCCTGGCGCCACGCCTACAGCGCCAGTGACCCAAGGGCCGGTACTCGGCGATCAATGCAACAAGCGCCCACCTGGGAACGGCCCGGCAAGCCTTGTTGGGTCCAACCGTCCCCGCACGCATCGACGTTCTATGTCAGACTCCCCGGGTGACGCTGCCCCCTCAGCCGAACTACCCGGGCACCCCGGGCCATCCCATGTACCCGGGCGCTGTCCCTCCGATGTATGGCCCCCCGGGCCCGCCACCGCCGCCGAAGAGCAATGCCGGGCTCATCATCGGCGTGATCGGTGGCGTGCTCGTGTTGGTTGTCGGCGTCTGCGTGGCTGGCGTGTTGGGCCTTACCTACTTCCGGGACAAGGCGACGTCGCAGGCGGAAGACCGGGCGCCCGTTTCGGCGGCGACGCGCGACCCCTATCCGGTCGACACCTACACACCGCCCGCCAAAGTGCCTACCACACAGGCGCCGCCGCCGGCGCCGGCGCGGGTTGGGGAGTGCATCGGCGTCGACGAGGCCGGAACGTATCTGGGGACGGGGAGCTGCAACGGCACCAAGGGGACGTACAAGGTGCTCTCCGTCGACTACTCGCGGGACACCTGCTCCGACCCCGAGTCGCCCTACATCACCGAGGACGGCTACCGGCTCTGCCTCGAGCTGTACCTGGTACGCACCTACTGCTACAAGTTCCCGAGCGGATCCGGCTGGGTCGTGGCCGCCCCGGCGTGCAAGGCCAAAGGGACCGTGCACGTCATCGACATCGTGCCCGGCGCGTCCAACGGCAACAACTGCACGCGGGACTACAAATGGAACCGGTGGTACCAGTTCCTCCACCCGACGGTCGTCTACTGCGTCATGCAGTACTGAGAACGCCTGGATGACGACTTTGCGGTCCCAAGATCGGACCCCGTGCGGTCCCGATGCGGCGGCAGGGTGAGGGCCAGGTTGACGGGCACGTGCTAAAGCTGCCGTTGCATCATGGGCGATCGAGCAGTTGTCGATCACTGACTTCGCCGAATACGGGGCGACCAGCCGGATGCTGGGTAGTCTGCGTACTCGGTTCGCGGAGTGGCGTCGCAGTCTGACCAGGAACGACTGACGGTAAACACCCGGAATGGCAGGGCGCACCGTCCACTGTGGATTCGTCCGAGCTCGACGCGGGCACCTTGCAGAACGTGTCCGAGAAGGACCGGGTCCGGCCGCCCTCGTCGACCGCGCCATCCCTCGATGCGGACGACGAGGTACGAGTTCATGTGGTCTACAAGAAGACACGTGTTGACGGAGTCTTCAACAAGGCCAACCATGAGCTGCGCATCACCAGTGGGCCGCTCGTCGGACGGACCTTCTCGTCGCCCAGCAACGCTGCAATCGCTGTCGTAGAGCATCTCAACCCCACCCGCGAGCACCCCAGCACGAACGGCAGGACCTTCTGGATCGTGACGGCGACCGGCCGAACGCTGAGATCGATTATCGGCCAGCGATGACTCCGCATCGTTAACGAACTGACGGGACTCGGCAGGGCCCGAGCGGCGGAGGCGACAGCAACCACGTCGCACAGCCGCTTTCGAACGCCGCCCCCGCCTCACGCACAACCAGGCTTGCCTGTCACACGACCGGGGCTGGCGTCGTGCCTTCGAACCCCCCGACTCCGCCACAACACGGGTGGCCGGGCAGCGGCAGCGTGGCGCTCACGTGCGCGGTCGGCCTCTATCGGAGGCTCTCCTGCGACTCAGAGGACTTCGTTGTAACCCTCGCCCACCTCGCCGTCATTGGCTGCCGGAATCAGGTGGCCGATTGGTTGATCTTCGTGGCGTCGTCGGCCGATGTGTCATGACAGCTTGATCATCGACACTTGACGGCCGTGGCATTTCCAACGCAGTCATTCCCCGTACCCCAGCAGCCGAAGCGAAAGCTCCACCCTGGTCTCATCGCTGGTCTCATCGCCGGTGGGCTCGTCGTGGTCATCTGCGCCGTGTGCGCGGTTGCCGGCCTGATTTCAAACAAGCAGAATCCCCAGGCCGTATCGTCGGCGCCGGCCACCAGGCCCCAGACCACTGCTGCCGCGGAGCGCAGCCCGGCACCGGCGAGCCCAACACCGGCGAAGACGACATCTCCCTCGCCCTCGCCGAACGTGGTGGCAATGCCAAACGTGGTGGGGAAGAACGCTGCGGTAGCGATGGACGAGCTCCAGCGGCTCGGCTTCACGAAGATCCAGCTGGGGTCTCAGGATCCGGGGGACACTGTGGTGATCCTCGCGGCGAACTGGACAGTGGCCAAGCAGTCGACGCCAGCCGGTACGCAGGCGCCAACGGACGCACTGATCGTGCTGACCTGCACCAAGAAAGCCTGACTTGGTAACGCCCCGGCCCTGCGGCCTGAGCAGGGCCGGGGGCGGGCGAGTGCCGATGCCTACGTTAGCTGGGCAGAATCGCCGGCGGTCACGCAGCCTACGCCAGCGAGTACCCGAGGGCGCTGAGGAAGCGTCTGGCCAGCACCAGCTCCTCCTGGTCCGCATCGGTGGGCGGCACGACGACGCGCAGCAGGCGGCAGACCGGCCGTTCTGTGCTGGCGGCGTGGAAGGAGAGCAGGAGGGCGAGCAGGACCGCGGAATGGGAGAGGCTCACGCGTGAGTAGCCGGCGCCGATGACCGGCACGGAGACCTCGTCGAAGTGCCGCGACCGGATGGCGGCCCACAGCCCGTCGTACGTCTGGGTGAGATGCGACCACGTGGTCACTGTCCCGTTGCGGGTCGGGCGCCCGCAGGCGAGCAGCAGGATCGGTCCGGGCGCGCTGGACGACTCGATGAACTGCACGTTGCCCGGCCGGCTCAACGGGCCCGACTGCATCTGTTCGATGGCCTGCTCGGCCTCGGTCCGGCCGGCACCGTCCAGCGAGTCCAGGTACTGCACGATCAAGCTGCTCGGCGCGACCTTCTCGGGCGAGAGCGTCCGCCGGCGATCGGTCGTGATGACGCAAGGGCGATGGTCCAGGACGTTGCCCGGCACGACCTGGATCGTCCAGGCACGCGTGTTGCTCGTCGCGCGGATCGATCGCTTCATCACGCGCAGCACCAGCCCGCCGATGACACCGAAGGCCAGCGTGCCCAGCAGCCACCAACCGCCGACGGCGGCCGACCCGTCCGGCCACACGAACTGGGCGACGCCGAGCCCCGAGGCGATAACGCCGCAGGTCGCGAAGAGCCACTGGATGGCCTCGCGATCGACGGTCCCGGTGCGGCGCTTGATGGCCTGCCACCGCCGTCGCAGCGGCGTCAGCGGACGGCTGTCGCTCGGCGCGTCTGTGGAACTGCTCGAGGTGTCCACCGCATCACGATCCTGCAAGGTTCGTCACCCCTGTTCCAGCAGCATGCGGATCTTGCAGGCGGTCGCCGCCCCGGTGAGGTCCGGAAACAGCCGAAAAGCGCTGATGCCCATCAGATCGAGGTCGGCCAGCGCAGTCCGGACATCATCCAGGGGCAGCAGGACCCGGGTCAGCGCCACGCCGGTCACGTCCGTGCACCGGATGACGACCTCCTCCAGGCAGTTGAACGGGCTGCGGGACAGCGTGTAGTAGCCGGCCTGGTTGCGGGCCCTCGCGTTCTCGTACGACGGCGCCGCCACGATCTCCACGTCGTGCACGCCAGACCACATCGAGGACCGCCGGTGCAGCACCCACAGCACGGCGTGGCTGTCCGCCGCGTCGGCCTCTTCGAATGCCTTCTGGTACGCGAAGAATGCCGCGATGTACGGGCTGCTGGTCCAGTCGAGCAGCCTGGTGGGCAGTCCGTGATGCTGCCCGAGCGCGATGAGCCGGCGGTCGTCGTCGCACAGTTCTGCCGGAAGCCCGTAGTCACGGCAGGCCTCGCGGAATGCGGCCACCAGGTCGTCGAACACTTGTGTGCGGCGGTCGGGCTCCACGTGCCGGAACGTCCGGTCGAAGAGGGATTCGAGCTGCCAGCGGGGGGATCGCATGCCGCGGAAGAGGTACGCGTCGTTGCGGTACGAGCCGGCGTCGATGAACTCTGAGACCAGGTCACGCTTGAACTCCCACCATGAGTCCAGGCGGATCTCGCGAATCTGCGCCACGGTGACCTCAGGCGAACGGTCGTACTGGGCGCGAGCCGACCGACCGTATGCCGACGGCGTCGATCAGGCACGGGTGGAGGACGTATTCGCGTTCGGACAGCGGCGGCTGGAGCTCGCTCATGCCGCCCATCGAGTAGAAGAAGGTGCCGTCCGCGCCGTTGCGTTTGCCGACGAAGCCGAGTAGGCCGTTCTGCCACAACACGGTCGCGAGGTCGGTCTGGCCGTCGAAATGCTGCCGGAGCAGATCCCGCGCACACAGCAGGCTCGGTGCGTCGAACCGGTCGGTGCCGAGCAGGAGCAAGGACTCGCGCAGTGCCTCGACGATGTCGTCGCGGATGTACGAGTGGCGCCCGACGTAGAAGTCCGCGTACCCATGCTGCCCCGATTTCGCCGGGGCCAGATCGGCGGAGATCTGGTTGGCGCACTGCTGAATCTGGTCGTTGCCGAACGCTCCGGCCGCCGCCGACACGGTATCTCGGATGGACTGCTGCGACGGCGGCCCGCTACCCGCGCGTTTCGCCCGCAGCGCGACGTTGCTCAGCGAGTTGCCGATCTCCACCAGATCCCGCGGTATCAGGCGGGTGTGCCGCAGTACGTAGTCGATGGCGGTCTCCCGGCTTCCCCGGGCCAGGTTCTCGATCTCGGCGTGCCCGAGCCAGGCGGTCATCGGATCCTCCGCGGCCGGCTCGGTCAGGTACCGTTTGTCCAGCCGTTCGATCTTGTTGTACAGCAGGTACTTCAGCGACGCGGCGTCCCAGTCCAGCACCCGCACGTGCGGCTCCCCGCGGTACTTGCTGGCCATCTCGCTGCGCAGCACGCTGGAGAACACGACGTCCCGGATGGCCACCACGACGTGCAGCCGTCCGCCGATGCGGTGGTCCTTCAGCCACTGCATGACCGCGTGGAAGAGGCCCTCCTGGCAGGGCAGCCAGTACATCGGGGCGTACGCGAAGGATTCGTCGACCCCGTCGATGTAGAAGGCGATGGGTGGCAGGTCGACGATGGCCTCGCGCAGAAAGTGCGTGAGGTCGTTCCAGTCGCGTCGTTGCAGGTACGCCACCAGTTTGTGCTTGGCGTCGTACTCGTAGAGGATGTCCGCCAGATGGCTGTAGACGGTGCCGGGGGCGCGCCCCTGCCCGATGAGGTGTGCGTAGCGCTGCAACTCCTCGCGCAGCTCACCGTCCAGCCGTTCGCGCAGTCCCCGCTGGCGCAGGATGTGCGCGGCCACGGTCCGGGTGATCGAGCACGACCAGAGCCGCTGCCACATTTCAACGAGGTCCCGTCGTTCGAAGAACTGGCAGGTCCGAACGATCGACTCGGTCGACGGCAGGTCGCCCTGGGACGTGTCGGCGTACACGCTGGCCTCGTGGTCTGCGGATGCCTGCAACCTGCGCAGGTAGACCGTCTTGCCGGCGCCCATCCGCCCGACGATGACTCGGGCGCGCATGTCGTCGGCGCGCGTGGCCAGCGCACCGAATGCCTCGTTGCCGGCGAAATCAACGAAACGCTCGAGCAGCGAGTCGAGATTCTCCCGCGCACCGTCCGGATTGCCGAACGGCGCGGCGCCAGTGCTCAGGACCGACGGGCCAGAATTCATCGCCGTGCTCCCCTCCCTCGGCCCGGACGGAGTCAGCACGTGATGCGCCATGTCGACTCGCGGCCCGTCCGGCCGGCCAACACTCTTAGAGACAACCAGGCCACGGAGAGATACACAACAGTGCGCCGGATCCTGGGTCTCGGAGAACCCGGACCGTGGCCGGGCGCGTCCTCGGCGCCAGCCGACCAATCGATCGGTTGACATCGAACCGATGCCAGGTCATATTGAGAACCTGTCATAGGTCCCAACCAATTGATTGGTTGGACCCAGTCGAGAGGAGGTAGCGGAATGTCCGAACCGCCATCGGACCGTCCCGCCAGACCCCCGCGCCGCCGGCGCATGTTCGCCCTCGTCCTCGCGGTCTCCGCGGCGCTGGCATCGATCGCCGTTCCCGCACCCGCACATGCCGCCGGAGGAACGGTCTTCTACGGCGTGTACGCGAACCTCGCCGGCGTTCGCGACTACCACGGCTACGTCCCGTCGTCCTACCGGCCCGGCACACCCATGCCGCTGCTGGTCGCACTGCACGGCTGCACGGAGAACGACGTCGGGTTCGACGTGCTGTCGGGCTGGAGCGCCGAGGCGGAAGCCCGCGGCTTCATCGTCGTGTTCCCCGACCAGAGCAACCTCGCCAACCCGGCCGGATGCTGGAACTGGTTCCTGCCGACCAACCAGCACCGGGGCTGGGGCGAGCCGTCCCTGATCGCAGGCATCACCAACCAGGTGCGCTCGCAGTACACCGTCGACGCGAGGCGTATTTACACCACGGGGGTCTCAGCGGGCGGCGTCATGACCAACATCATGGCCGTCACGTACCCGGACATCTTCGCCGCCACGAGCATCCTGGCCGGCTGCGAGTACGAGTGCGACGTACTCCAGCTGCGTACACCGCAGCAGTCCGGCCGGGACGCGCTCACCGAGATGGGCAGCCGCGCCCGGGCCGTGCCCGCGATCATCTTCCAAGGCACCGCCGACATCGTCGTGCCGCCGTCCACGGCCTACCGGATCGCGGGGCAGTGGGCGTACGTCGACGGCATCGACGCGGTCGCCGACGACAACACGCGCGGCCAGGTGCCGAACGGCCGCTCGTACACCCATTTGACCTACCGGTCGGCGACCGGCGCGTCACTCATCGAGCAGTACATGATCGACGGCGCGGGACACGTCTATCCGGGAGGCTGCTGGTGCAGCCTGTACGGCGACCCTTCCGGCCCCGACGCCACCGGCATCACGTGGGACTTCTTCCTCGCCCATCCGAAACCCTGAACGCGGCCGGCGAGGTCGCCGCGGATCGGTCCTGCTGAGTCTCGGCGCGGCAGGACCACCGGTCGCTGCGGCTCTTCGCCGTTATGCTGACCAATCGATCGGTTGGAGCCTGGGCGTCCGGCCGGATAGGCACCCGCGGTACCGACGCGCATCGGAAGGCGACACATGGCGACGAATTCCCGGTGGGAGCCCCGGCGGCTCAACGCGGTGGCGGTGGAGCTGCCCGAAGGCGTGACGCCGGACGGTACCCGCGGCCGCATCCTGCTCGCCGGGCTGAAGCTGTTCGCACAGGTCGGGTTTCACGGCACGTCGATCCGCGACCTGGGCGCGGCGGCCGGCATCAACTCGGCGACGCTGTATGCGCATTACCCGTCCAAGGAGCACGTCCTCGCCGAGCTCGTGCTGATCGGCCACGAGGCCATGCACCGGCGACTGCAGCAGGCGCTGCTGGAAGCGTCGGCGGGCCCGGCGGACCAGCTGCGTGCGCTGGTGGCTGCCCACGTGTATGTGCACACCGACTTTCCGCTGTTGGCGCTCGTCGCCAATGCCGAGCTGCACGCGTTGTCACCCGAACTGGCCGCCCCGGCGCTGGCGCTGCGGGCGCAGTCGCAGGAACTGGGCCTGAGCGTGATCCGGCTCGGCGTCGACAAGGGCGTGTTCCACGTGCCCGACGTGTGGCTGGCGGGGGCGGCGATCAGTGCCATGAGTGTGCGGGTGGCCAGCTGGTACGGCCCTGACCAACCCTACCGCCGGGAACAGATCGCCCAGATGTATGCCCAATTCGCCCTGCAAATCGTCGGCGTCCCCGCCGCCGCCACCGAGAGAGGCTGACATGAACCCGATCGACATCCCCGCACCGGACGGCACCGGCGCGCTTCGCGCCCTGCGGTTCGGCGACGGCGACCGGCTCATCCTCGCCGCACATGGGATCACCGCATCGGCCATGTCCTTCGCCGCCGTGGCCCGGGCGCTCCCGGCGGACTGGAGCCTGGTCGCCCTGGACCTGCGCGGCCGGGGTGGCAGCAACCATCTGCCCGGGCCGTTCGGCATGGACCGGCACGCCGATGACCTGGCGGCCGCCGCCAAGCACCTCGGCGCGCCGGTGGTGCTGACCGGGCAGTCCCTCGGCGCGTACGCGGCGTTGCGCGCCGCCGCCCGCTTCCCCGAGCTGTTCAGCCGGCTGGTGCTCATCGACGGCGGACTGCCGCTGCCGGTGCCGACCGGGATCGCGCCCGAGACGCTGCTCGAGGCGACCGTCGGCCCGGCCGTCGCCCGGCTGAAGATGACCTTCGAATCACAGGACGCGTACGTCGCGTTCTTCCGCAGCCATCCCGCACTCGCCGAGTCGTGGAACGACGACCTCGACGCGTACGTGCGGTACGACGCGACCGGAGAGCCGGGCACGATCCGCTCGCGGGTCAACGCCGAGGCCGTCTACGCCGACGCCCGCGACATGATCCTCAGCGCCGGCCAGTTCGGTACCGATCTCGCCGGGCTGCGGATGCCCGCCACGCTCCTCTACGCGCCGCGCGGCATGCTCGGCCAGGAGCCGGGCCTGCTGCCCGAGCCGGTCGTCGCGCACTGGGCGGCCACGACGGAACTCTCGGCCCGGCTGATCCCCGACTGCAACCACTACACGATCCTCACCGACCCCGCGCCCGCCCGCGTCGCCGCCGAGACCCTGACCGGCAGCTGAGCCGGCGGCGCTCGGCACCCCAGGCCGCGACCGCCGCACTCGCGGAGGTTAGGTTGACGAGGCCGGCGGACCCCCGGCCGGCATCAATCACGACGGACAGGGCAGATGAGCGTAGACGTACCCCAACACCTGCTGGCCGGACAGCGGATCGTGTTCATCGGCGACAGCATCACCGACTCGGGGAGGCGCGATAACGTCCCACCGTACGGAGACGGCTACATGAGCCTGGTCCGTGCGTTCGTCACCGCCCGTAACCCCGGGCTGCGCCTGCAGTGGATCAACCACGGTGTCTCCGGCGACACCGTACGCAACCTGGCCGAACGATGGGAACGCGACGCCGTGGCCACGCGGCCCGACTGGCTGTCGGTGATGATCGGCATCAATGACGTGTGGCGCGCCTTCGCCGGCCGTCTCGACGAGGCGGTGCCGATCGACGAGTACGAGCAGACGCTGCGCCGCCTGCTGTACCGCGCCGTCGATGCCACCGGCTGCCGGCTGATCCTTGCCGATCCGTACCTCATCGAGCCCGACCTGTCCGACCCACATCGCGCCGAGAGCGATCGGTACGGCGAAGTCGTGGGCGCGCTCGCCAAGGAGTTCGACGCCGTGCACATCCGCACCCAGAAGGCGTTCGACCGGGTGCTGGCCGTCTCGTCGCCCGAGGAGTGGGCCGGCGACCGCCTCCACCCCAACCTGCCGGGCCACGCGGTCATCGCTGAGGAGTACCTCACGGCGCTCGGCATCTGACGACCACCAGGCGACACGTACGCGGCAGGCGGCAGAAGGCGGGCTGGCGCGCGGCCGACCGGCACGCTTGCTGATCTGCGATCGAGATTTCGCGGAATGGCGTGAGGAACTGCTCCGTGGGTAGCCGCCCAGATGTCACCGCCGTGGCGCCCGTACCGGCTAAGGAGCATGGGACGTGCACTGGTGGAGGTCCCTTGTCGCCGCCGCCCGGGAGGGGCTGCGCGTGCAGCGCGCCTTCTCCGCTCCGTGGGCGATTGCACGGGCTGTCCTGGCCGTGCTGCTCGCCACGCTCCTCGGACTGATGCTGAACGATCCGTCCGCAGGGGCGATGGCCAGCATCGGCGCCTACATCTGCGCGATGGCAACGCTGCTGAGCTCGCTACGCCACCGCGTCGTCAACGCCCTGGCCATGGCCGCCGCCTACAGCGGCATGGCCGTGCTGGGGGCCTTGGTGCATGGCGTCACCTGGCTGTTCCTGCCGCTACTCGCCGTGGCGGCATTCACCGCCGGAATGTTGCGAACGCTCGGCGTCGCGCCCAGCACACGCGCATGTTTCGCGGTCATGGGGCTCATGATCACCGGTTCCATGTCCCCCAGCGTGCACGCCGGCCTGCTGATGGCCGGGTGGATTGCCGTGGGGACGGCCCTCGCGATCGCGGTGCAGTTGCTCCCTCCGTACGATCCTCGATTCGCGGCCCAGCGCCGCGCTCTGGCCGAGGCGTACCGATCGCTCTCCGCAGTCGCCGGCACGGTCGCTGCGGGCGCGGTCGGCTCCACCCCGGCGGCGCCGACCGCGCCGTTCATCGCGGCGCGGCAGGCCCTGGACCTCCTGCCGCAGTTCAGCCGACCGGCCGCGGCGGCCCTGTTCGGGCTGCTCGGCGAGGCCGAGCGCATCCGCCGCACACTGCACACCGTGCAGGCCACCGCGCCGGCGACGGATGTCGTCGCCGATCGAGCGGGACTGCAGGCCGCCGCGCGGGTACTGGACGCCGTCTCCCGTACGGTCGCGTCCGGACGTGAGCACCGCACTGCCACTGCGGAGTGGACACGGCTGGAGCCCTGGGCGGCCGCCTCGCCCGAGCGGAGCCCGCGCGACCTGGTCGCCCGGCTGCGCGAGGCCGAGCAGCTGGCCCGGCGATCCACCGAAGGCCGACTCGGCGGGGTCCTCGAACCGCACGCCGAGATCCCGGGCCTGTACGCCGGCTGCCCCACGGTGGCCCGCACGGCCCGGCGGGTGCGGGCGCAGCTGCACCCCCAAGCGCCGATCTTCCGCCATGCGGTGCGACTGGCGGTGGGCGTGGTGATCGCCGAGCTGATCGGCCAGGCGATCGGCAGATGGGGCGGGCTGGGCATTCCCGGACACGGCTTCTGGGTGGCGCTCGCCACCATGCTCGTGCTCTTCCCCGAGTATGGGCAGACCGTCGCCCGCGGCTTGGGCCGAGCGGCAGGGGCCCTGCTCGGCGGCCTCCTCGCCTGGGCACTTTCCCTGCCGGACTGGTCGCCCACCGGCCTCGCGGCCGCGTCGGTCGTGCTGGCCTCGATGGCGTTTCTCACCCGGGGCACCGGGCAGCTGATGCTCAACCTCTGGCTGACCGCATGGATCGTCTTCCTGCTCCACCGCGCCGGTGCGCTGCCCGGTCCCACGGCCTGGGCACGCGCCGCCGACACGGTGGTCGGCGCCGCACTGGCGGTGCTGATCTTCCTGGCCTGGCCCACCTGGTCCAACCGGCGTCTGCCGGACCTGCTCGCACAATGGCTACGGCTGCAGGACCGGCTGCTCCCTCAACTGGTGACCGGCTACGCCAGCGTCGGCGCTGCCGACCCCGCCGCCATCGACGAGCTGCGCGCACGGACACGGCAGGCCAGAGAGCAACTCCAGGCCGCCGTGCGGCAGTCGCACACCGAGCCGGCACACCATCTCAGTCCCTGGTCGACCCGGCAGCTCGACGAGATCAGCAGCCAGGTGTCCACCGTCGCCGGGTGCTCCACCCTGTTGCTCGAGCACCTGCCGCGCACTCCGAACGACACCGTCCCGGAGCTCACCGAGCTGGCCGACCCCCTGCACGAGCACCTCGCCGCCCTGGCCCGGGCCGCCGCCGGAGCCGAAACCGTCACCCCGGGCGCATTGCGGTCGGCCTACGACAGCTTCGCCGCTCGCTCAGGCCTGCCGCTGGTGGCGGCCGACTCCGACAGCGCGGCGGTGAGCCAAACCGTCGCCCTCTGCACGAGGACCGTCGACGCGGTCGAGGACCTCACCACGGTGATCGCCGGGCGATGGTGTACAGGTCGCGCGCGGGGCCGGTGAGCTGCCGACCGGATTGCCACACGACCCGCAGGCTGCGGCGCAGCGGCAACCCCACGACGGGCACCGTGACGAGCGTGGCGGTGGCGAGTTCCGTGGTGACGGCCATGGAGCTCAGCACGGCCGGTCCGCTGCCAGCCGCAACGGCGTGCTTGATGGCGGTGGTGGAGGACAGCTCGAGCATCGGCGGCGCGATGGCGCCGTGACCGTGATCGTGCAACGCCGACTCCAGGGCGCGGCGCGTGCCGGAGCCGACCTCCCGGGCGACCAGGGCGGTGGCGGCCAGCTCGGCCGGGGTAATGCCGCGCCGTCGGCGGGTCCAGGGGTGCCCGGGGGCGGCGAGGACGACGAGCCGGTCCTCGGCGACGGTCTCGCCCTGCAGTCCGCCGGGGACGTCCGGCCCTTCGACGAAGCCGAGCCCGGCGGCGCCGGTCAGGACCTGGTCGGCGACCTGCGTGGAGTTGCCGGCGTGCAACGCGACGCTGAGGTCCGGGTGCGCGCGGCGCAGGGTCACCAACCAGCCGGGCAGCAGGTACTCGGCGATGGTCTGGCTGGCGGCGACCACGAGCCGGCTGTCCATGGTGCCGCGCAGCGCCTCGGCCCCGGCGGCGAGCGTGGCGGCGGCGTCCACCGCCGCGCGGGCCCAGTCGGCGACCAGTGCGCCGGCCTCGGTCAGCGTGGATCCGCTCGGGGTCCGGTGCAGCAGCGTGATGCCGAGCCGGCGCTCCAGCTGCCGCAGGCGAGCGCTCGCCGCCGGCTGTGAGATGTGGTGTGCCTCGGCTGCCCGGCCGACGCTGCCGAGCCGGACGACCGAAAGCAGCAGGTCGAAGCCGGTCAGGTCGGACACCACCGGCGGCAGAGGCATAACCGCAGCTTATGAGGTCACCGGCTGTTCCCGCCTACCGACCGGCCGATCGTCGCCGGACAGTGAGTCACATGAACGCCGTGTTAGAGGCGCCGGCCGTGCGCGCGTACTTCGGGCCGAACTGGTTCGCCGCGGTGATGGGTACCGGCATCGTTGCCAACGCCGCCGCGACGGTGCCGCTGCACCTGCCCGGCCTGC
Source organism: Dactylosporangium darangshiense (assembly GCF_039537565.1). Lineage (NCBI taxonomy): Bacteria > Bacillati > Actinomycetota > Actinomycetes > Micromonosporales > Micromonosporaceae > Dactylosporangium > Dactylosporangium darangshiense. The sequence continues at coordinate 85,272 of NZ_BAABAT010000001.1, read as the reverse complement.
GGCTCGCCGCGACCTTCGTGTGGGCGTTGGCGGCCGCCCTGCTCCTTGCGTTGAGCACGGCCTGGGCGGTGCACCTGCGCCGGCACCGGGCCACGGCGCTCGGGTACGCCGCGGATCCGGTCATGGCCCAGTTCTGGGGCGCACCGCCGATGGCGGCCATGACGGTCGGCGGCGGCGCGCTGCTGCTGGGCCGGGACTGGCTCGGGACGGACCTGGCGGTCGCCGTCGCCAGCGTGCTCTGGCTTGCCGGTACCGTCGGCGGCCTCGTCACCGCCGTCGCCATTCCGTACCTCATGATGACCCGGCACGAGATCGGTCCGGACGCCGCGTTCGGCGGATGGCTGATGCCGGTCGTGCCGCCGATGGTGTCGGCCGCCAACGGTGCCCTGCTGGTGCCCTACCTGCCGCCCGGCCAGCTTCGCCTCGACCTGGTCCTGGCCGGCTACGCCCTGTTCGGGATCAGCCTCTTCGCGACGGTCGTCATCGTGACCCAGCTCTGGGCCCGGCTCGTCCGGCACCGGGTCGGCCCGGCCCGAATGGTGCCGACGCTGTGGATCGTCCTCGGCCCGCTCGGCCAGTCGATCACCGCGGCCCATCTGCTCGGCAGCGCCGCCGCCGGCGTGCTTCCCGCCCCGTACGGTACCGGCGCGCAGGTTTTCGCTCTGTTCTATGGCCTGCCCGCGTTCGGGTTCGCCATGCTGTGGCTCGCGCTGGCCGCCACCATCACCCTGCGGACGCATCGCTCGTCGGGCGGCGGCGTGCCCTTCACGTTGGCCTGGTGGAGCTTCGTGTTCCCGGTCGGCACCCTCGTCACCGGCGCCACCGGCCTCGCCGCGCGCAGCCACGCTCACGTCATCGCCGCGCTGGCGGTCGTGCTCTACGTGGTACTCGTCGCGGCCTGGGCCACGACCGCCATCCGCACCACCCACGCCCTGGGTAGTGATCTACGTCACTCTGGATGAACTTTCACCCGCTGGTCACGTCCGGTGCGCCTGGATAGCTCTCGCGTTCATCCAGGGAGAAAGATGAGATCAGTTCGCAGGATATCGGCGCTGGCATTGCTGGTGCTGGGCGTCTCGGCGGTGACTGCGGGCGGTTCGCCGGCGTCGGCGCAGCCCCAGACCCAGACCCGGCCGTCGACCACACCCACGGTCGCGGCCAAGCCCCGGACGGTCACTCTGCTCACCGGCGACACCGTCCACGTCAGCACCAAGGACGGCGAGACGACCGTCGACGTCGTGCCGGGCAAGGGACGGGAACGGATTCCGTTCATCAAACACAGCGCCGGCCAGGACGTGGAGGTCATCCCCGCCGACGCCGTCGGGCTGCTCAACCGGGGCAAGCTCGACGAGCGGCTCTTCAACATCTCGATGCTGGTCGGCTTCGGCTACGACGACACCCGGGCCACCCTGCCGCTCATCGTCCAGCACGGCAGCGCCGCCCCCGGCGGCCTCGCCGGCGCCAGGACCACCCGGGAGCTCTCCGGAGCGAGCGCCGTCGCGGAGAGCCGCGCGGACGCGGTGTCGTTCTGGAACACCATCACGTCCGCCGCGAGTGGCACCGAGCGGCAACTGCGGGCCGGGTTCGACAAGATCTGGCTCGACGGGTTGCGCCACCCCACCCTCGACGTCAGCGTCCCCATGACCGGCGCGCCGCAGGCCTGGCAGGCCGGCTGGACGGGAGCGGGCGTGAAGGTCGGTGTGATCGACACCGGCATCGACCAGACCCACCCCGATCTCGCCGGCCGCGTCGCCGCCGCGGAGAACTTCACCACCGACCCCGACACCCTCGACCGGGTCGGCCACGGTACCCACGTCGCATCCACCATCGCCGGCAGCGCGGCCGCGTCGCAGGGCCGGTACAAGGGCATGGCGCCGGGCGCGACCCTCTACAGCGCCAAGGTCTGTACCGAAATCGGCTGCCCGGAGTCGGCGATCGTGGCCGGCATGACCTGGGCGGCGCAGCAGGGCGTCAAGGTCGCCAACATGAGCCTCGGCGGCCCCGACAGCCCGGAGACCGACCCGATCGAGGCGGCCCTGCAAGACCTCACCCACCGCTACGGCGTGCTCTTCGTCGTCGCCGCGGGCAATGACGGCCTCGGCGGCGAATCCACGATCAACTCGCCCGGCGACGTGGCCGAGGCGTTGACCGTCGGCGCTGTGACCAAGACGGGCGAGCTGGCCGAGTTCTCGAGCCGGGGTCCGCGCACGAGCGACGCCGGCATCAAGCCGGACATCACCGCGCCCGGCGTCGGCATCGTCGCCGCCCGCAGCTCGACCTCCGACCTGTGGCCGGACAGCGAGAACCCGCAGTACGCCAGCCTCTCCGGCACCTCGATGGCGACGCCGCACGTGGCCGGCGCGGCGGCGATCCTGGCCCAGCAGCACCCGGACTGGGCGCCTGAGCGCATCAAGTCCACGCTGATGGCGGCCGCGCAGCCGAACGCCGCCATCGGCGTCTACGAGCAGGGCGCGGGCTTCCTCAACGTCGCCCGGGCGATCCAGCAGACCGTCACGGCCAGCCCGGTCAGCGTCGCCTTCGACCGGACCACCACTGCACAGAAGAGCACGGTGACGTACTCGAACAGCGGCTCTTCCGCGCTCACCCTGGCGCTCTCCCTCGACGCCAAGGACGCCGACGGCGCCCCGGCGCCGAGCGGCCTGTTCAGCCTCAGCGCCTCTTCGGTGACGGTCCCGGCCGGCGGCACGGCCAGCGTGACCGTCACCGTGCAGGCCGGCGCCGGCCTGCCCGACCGCTACTTCGGCGGTGAGGTGACCGCCACCGGCGGCGGCGCGCAGGTGCAGACCCCGGTCGCGCTCGACGTCGCCCGCCACGAGCTGAACCTGAAGCTCGTCGGGCCGGACGGCGGAGCGCCCAAAGCCGATCAGGGCTGGGTGACGATCCTGACCGACCTGGACCGGCAGACCCAACTGGTGCTCGGCGACCCGGCAACCACCGAGTACCGGCTCCGGGCGGGCCGCTACCTGGTGCAGACCTACCTGCTGACCGGCGATCCGTTCTTCCCGGACATCACGTCGCTGGTGCGCCCGAGCCTCGACCTGACCAGGGACCAGGCGCTGACCATGGACGCCCGCCTGGCCAAGCCGATCGCCGTATCGGTGCCGAACCCGAAGGCGACCGCGGTCTGGCAGGAGTCGGGCTGGACGATCCGGACCGAGCAGCCGCAGATCTGGGGCAGCAACGACCCGTACGGCGTCCTCATGAACGTTCCCCTCGATCACGTGCGGACCGCGCAGATCGGGAACGGCAAGACGCCCGGCTTCGTCTCCTACGTCCACGGGATGTGGGGCCAGGTCGACCAGGACGGCGGCCTGCACAACAGCCCGTACGTCTACCGGGTCTATCTCTACGAACCGGAGAGGATGATGACCGGGCTGACCCGCAAGCTGCGCCCGGACGACTTCGCCACGGTCCGCTCCCAGATCAGCGCGGACGTGGCCGGCGTGCCGGTCTCGCGGTCCGCGGTCGCGCACGCGCCCGGCAACTCGCCGGTCTACCGCGACGAGCGCAACGTGCCGCCGACCTTCACCTACGACGTGCCGAGCACCGTCACCGAGTACTACACCAAGGACAAGCAGGCGGTGTGGCAGTCGACCTCGGCCCAGCGGGGGTACACGTACTACGAGTCGGCGTGGACCAGCTTCGAGCCCGGGCGCACGTACACGGTGAAGTGGGCCAACGCGGTGGCCGGGCCGGTCTTCCCGGAGCCGAACTTCGGCCAGCAGTTCGCCACCCGCTACTTCGGCGACACGATGGGCGGGCCGGGGCCCCTGCACGGCGACGGCACCGGGCACATGGGCTTCCGGTTCGCTCGCGGCGGCAGCGTCGAGGTGAACCTCTACCGCAACGGGGTCAAGATCGGCGACGCGAACCAGGCGCCGTGGTCATGGGACGTACCGGCGCAGGCGGGCGACTACCGGTTGGCCGCGACGTTCCGCAGCGACCCGGCGTTCACCCTGTCGACGGTGGTCGACGCGGAGTGGACGTTCAAGTCCGCGCACGTGAGCGACGGTGGACTGGTGAAGCTCCCGATGACGGCGATCCGGTTCACCCCGGATCTCGACATCGACAACCGGGCGCCGGCCGGCCGGCTGTTCGCGATCCCGGTCTCCCTCGACCGCCAGGTCGGGGCGGAGCGGGGCCGGACCACGGCGTTGCGCATCGAGGCGTCCTTCGACGACGGCAAGACCTGGCAACAGCTGACCGTGCAACGCTCCGGCGAGAAGGCGGTCGCCTGGGTGCGCAACCCGGCCGGCACCGGCTTCGTCTCGCTGCGGGCCGCCGCGACGGACAGCGGCGGGAACACGGTCAAGCAGACCATCATCCGCGCCTACCGGTACTGAGGTTGGGCTCCGGACGCGGCGCCCACCGGCGCCGCGTCCGGGTCACCGGTGCCCGTCATCGTGTTCCTCCCCGAGTTCGGCGGCATAGGCGCGCAGCAGATCATGCATGTGCCACCGGCCGTTGCCCGGTTGGACCAGCAGCTGCGCCTCGAGCTCGGCGAGCAGGCCGCGGGCAGCGCGCAGGGACAAGCCACCCAGCGCGGCCACCGCCTCCGTGCTCAGCGGCCCGGCCGGGTGCAGCGGCAGCAGCCGGAAGAGCCGGGCCGCCTCGGGAGTCAGGGCCCGGTACGACCAGGAGAAGATCGCCTCCAGATCGGCCTTCGCGTCCCCGAAGCCGGCCAGCCGGCCATCGGCCTCGGCCAGCTCACCGGCGATTGCGGGCAGGCCGAGCCCGGGCCGGCCGACGATACGGGTGGCGACCAGCGCCAGGGCCAGCGGCAGCCCACCGCACCGCGCGATGATCTCATCGAAGGCGGCCGGGTCGGCGGCCGCCGCGTCGCCGAGCCAGCGCGTGAGCAGCCCGCGGGCCTCGGCGTCGGTCAGCGGGTGCAGGTGCAGCGGGTGGGCGCCCGCCGGACCGGGCACGCCAGTGATCCGGCGGCGGCTGGTGGCGATGACGAGACTGCCGCCGGTGCCGGGCTGCAGGTGCCGGATCTGGTCCCAGTCGCCGCAGTTGTCCAGCAGGATCAGTACCCGCCGCTCGGCCAGGATGCTGCGGAAGAGGTCGGCCTGGGCGTGCACGTCCGCCGGGATGGCGCCCGGCGCGACCCCGAGGGACGACAGGAAGCCGCGCAGCGCCTCCGCCGGTGTCATCACCGAGCCGCCGGCGTCGAATCCACGCAGGTCTGCGTGCAACTGCCCGTCGGGGTAGCGGCCGGCCAGCCGGTGGGCCAGGTGTACCGCGAGGGTGGTCTTCCCGACGCCGGGCATGCCGTCGATGAGCAGCGCGGTGATCCCCCGGTCTGTGGCCAGCAGCTCCTCCGCGGCGTCCAAGACGCCGCGACGGCCGGTGAAGTACGGGTGGTCGGCCGGCAACTGCATCGGCGGCTCGACCAGGCGGTCCCGGGCCGCGCGCAGTTCGTCGCCCGGATGGATGCCGAGCTCATCGGCGAGCCGCTGCTCGACGTCGGCATACGCCGCGAGCGCCTCGGCCCGCCGGCCGTCCGCGGCGAGCGCGAGCAGCAGCCGCGCCTGCAATGCCTCGTCCAGCGGCTCGCACTCGGCGGCCAGCCGGATCGCGGGCAGCACCGCGTGGACGCGCCCGGCCCGCACCGCGGCGTCGGCCGCCGCCCGCACGGCCGCAAACCGCTCACCGTCGACCGCGGCGAAGTCCGGATGCGCCCGGCCGCCGGCCTGCAGGCCGGCGGCGCACCGGCCGTGCCACAGCGCCAGCGCCTCCCGGTAGAGCTCGACGGCCGGCTCGTCGCTGCTGCCACCGGCCTCGGCGACCAGGCGCCGGAAATGCAGCAGGTCGAGCGACTCCCCGTCGATCCGCAGCCGATATTCGGCGCCGTCGCGGATCAGCACCGAGCCCGCTGCCCGCGTCGGCAGGCCCGGCTCGAACCGTCGCCGCAGCATCCCGACGTGCCGGTGCACCACATTGACCGCGCTCGGTGGAGGGCCGGACGGCCAGAGCAGGTCGACGAGTTCGGCGACGCTGACCGCGCCGCCGGCCCGGGCGAGCAGCAACGCCAGGATCAGCCGCTGCTGCCGAGGACCCAGGTCGATTTCGGACCGGCCGCGCCAGGCCCGCACCGGGCCGAGCACGGCGAACGAGAGCTGGCCGGTCATCGTGATGACAGCATGGCAGGGCCCGCACTGCGAAACGGGTGCGCCGCCGCGGCAATGTGAGCTTCGACTCGGTGGCCGGCGTCGTCGTACCTGCTCAGGCCGCCCGCAGGCCGGTGCGCAGGGCGCGCAGCGCATGGTGGGTCCGGGACTTCACCGTTCCTATCGGCACTCCCAACCGGCCGGCGACCTCTTCCGGTGACCGCCCGGCCAGGTAGACGTCGGAGAGCAGACTGCGCTGCGCCGGGCTCAGCCGGCCGAGTGCATGCCGGATGGCGTACGACGCCAGCGCAGTACCGGTGGTGTCATCACCAGCGGGAATCCAGCTCATGTCGACGAGATGGACCTCGGTCGGGCGGCCCCGCCGCAGCCGGACGCTGTCGATGACGAGCCGCCGGGCGACGGTGCAGAGCCACCGACGGGCGGCATCGGGCTCGGCAGGTACTGCGTCGAGGTGCCGCCAGGCCCGCAGCATCGTTTCCTGGAGCAGATCCTCGGCGGTCGGCGACTGGCCGCGGGTCAGCACGAGCAGCAGACGCAGCACGGCGTGGGCGTGGTCGGCATGCAGCGCGGTCATGCGCTCGGCCCTGCCGGCCGGTGATCCATCGGGTACCCGCAGCACGATCTCCCCCGTACGCAGCAGCAACGGTGAATGAGGCCCGAGCCTAGGGACGACGGATGCGAATGGCCTGACGCCGAAGTGCGAATCGAGTGCCGTCGCAGACGGCAGTCGGTCACGGACGCGACGTGACCGCCGCGAGCAGGTCGGCCAGCCGCTGGCTCATCCGGGTCTGCCCGTGGGGGAGCAGGTCCAGCGCCTCCTGCCACGCCCGCACCGCGGCGTCCTGGTCGCCGGCGGCGGCGAGGGCGTCGCCGAGCAGCGCCAGCACCTCCGCGGCCGGCGCCGGCGCCGAGGCCTCCCGGTAGGCCACGGCCGCCTCGCGCCAGCAGTCAACCGCCTGGCCGAGCTCCCGGCGGGCGAAATGCACCTGGCCGAGCACCTCCCACGCCTCGGCGATGCCCAGCTTGTACTGCGCACCGCGCGACAGCGCCATCGCCTGCTCCGCGTGCCGCCCGGCCTCGTCCGCCCGGCCCAGTTCGGCCTCGCTCGCGGCCATGATCACCAGGACGTCCGCGAGCAGTTTGTCGTGCCCGGCCACCCATGGCTCGAGCGCCGCGGACAGCGTCCGGACGACCTCCTCGTGTCGGCCTTGGGCGCGCAGAATCATCGCCCGGTTGATCCCTGCCCGAGTCATCTCGCCGTGCAGGCCGAGCCGGGCGAGCAGCTCGACCGCCCGGTCGAGATGCCCGACCGCGGTCTCGTGCTCGTGCCGGAAGTAGGCCGCCCCGGCCAGGCTGCGGTGCATCCGGGCCTGCCCGACCAGGTCGCCGCCGGCCCGGGCGGCCTCGAGGGCCACCTCGCCGGTCGCCGTCCAGTCCGACCACCGGCCGCTGCGTTCGAGGAAGTACTGCATACCCAGGGCGAGCTGCCAGGCATCGGTGTGCCGGCCCTGCCGGGCGGCCCGGCCGACCAGCGCGATCAGGACCTGCCGCTCGGCGGTGAACCAGCGCATGGCGTCGCCGTGATCGGCGAAGCGCAGCGGCGTGTCGCCCGGCCCCGGCTCGATCATCGGGTGGTCCTCGGAGGTCAGGAGCCGCCGGTGCGCGTGATAGCTGGTGGCCCGGTAGAACTGCAGGCAGCGAAGCTCCGCGGCGGCACGTTCGGCCGGGCTGTCGTTCTCCTCGCCGAGCTCCATGGCATAGGCCAGCAGCAGGTCATGGGTCCGGTAGCGGCCCGGCAGGTCCTCGTTGATCAGGTGCGCGCGGCTCAGCTCGCCCAGCACTGCCCGGGTGCTGCGCAGTGGGTCGCCGGCCAGCCCCGCCGCCGCGGCGATCGAGATGTCCGGGCCCGGATGGAGCGGCAGCAGCCGGAAGAGCCGGGCGGCCGGCGCGGAGAGTGCCTGGTAGGACCAGGAGAAGGCGGCCCGCAGGCCGGTCTGCGGGTCGTTGCCGTCGAAGCCGTCCAGGCTCCCGGGCGCCTGGGCCAGCTCGGCGGCGATCTGCGCCGTCGGCGTCCGCGGCAGGCTCGCCGCGCGGGCGGCCACCACCGCCAGCGCGAGCGGCAGCCGCCCGCAGCCGGCGATGATGGCGTCGATCGCGGCCGGGTCCGCCGCGAAGCGCCCGGGGCCGAGCGGCCCCAGCAGCGCCGCTCGGGCCTCGTCGACGCTCGGCAGGCCGATCGGCAACGGGTACGCGCCGGCCGTGGTCAGCAGGGTGCTGAGCCGGCTGCGGCTGGTGACGATCACCAGACAGCCGGGGCTGCCCGGCAGCAGGTGCCGGATCTGCTCGGCGTCCCGGCAGTTGTCGAGCACGATCAGCAGGCGCCGGCCGGCAAGGCGGCTGCGGTACATGCCCGCCTGGGCGTGCAGCTCGGCGGGGATGCCCTCCTGAGGCACCCCGAGCGACCCGAGGAAGCCGCGCAGCGCCTCGCCCGGGCTCATCCACGGCTCCTGCCCGTCGTATCCGCGCAGGTCGACATACAACTGCCCGTCCGGGTACTCCGCGGTGAACTCGTGAGCGAGATGCACGGCGAGGGCGGTCTTGCCGATCCCGGGCATGCCGTCGATCGCGAGCACAGCCGGCCCGCCCGGGCGCGCGACCGCCGCGCGGGCCTCGGCGATGAGGTCGTCCCGGCCGCTGAAGAAGGGCAGGTCAGGCGGCAGTTGCGCGGGCCGGGGCGGTGGCGGCGGCGACGTGGTACGCGCCGACCGGGTGCGCTGGTGCAGCAGCCGGTCGTACGCCTCCCGCAGCTCCTCACCCGGATCGATGCCCAGGTCGTCGGCGAGCCGGCGGCGCACCACCCGGTACAGCTCGACGGCCTCCGCTTGGCGGCCGTCGGCGGCGAGCGCCAGCAGCAGCCGGCTCTGCAGCGACTCGTCGAGCGGGTGCTGCTCGGCGGCCTGCCGCAACGGCGCCAGCACCGCGCTCAGCCGGCCGCAGCGCTCGGCGGCGTCGGCGGCCTCACGCACGGCGTTGGCGCGTTCGGCCTCTACGGCGAGGAAGGCGGGATGCTGGCGGGAGGCCGGTTCCAGGCCCGCGGCACACCGGCCGCGCCACAGCCGCAGCCCGTCGAGAAAATGCCGCAGCGCCGACTCCGGGTCGCCATCCTGCAGATGCCGGCCCGCCAGCCGGCTCAACGACCGGAACTTCAGCAGGTCAAGGGAGTCCTCGTCGGCGTACAGCCGATAGCCCGAGGGCTCCCGCAGGATGTGCCGGCCCGCCGACCGTTTGGGCAGGCCGGGCTCGAGCAGCCGCCGGAGCATCCCGACGTGCCGGTGCACGACGTTCGCGGCGCTGGCCGGAGCCTCCTCGTCCCAGAGCAGGTCGACCAGCTCCGCCGAGGAGACCGGTGCACCGGCCCGGGCCAGCAGCAACGCGAGCACCAGGCGCTGCTGACGGGCGCCGAGATGCAGCTCAGCGCCGGCGCGGACCACCGTGATCGAGCCGAGCACCGAGAACCTGATCGTCTCGCCCGCCTCCGTCCGCACACCGGCAACGGTAACCGGCCGATCCGCCACCCGAGGCCTGCGACCGCAGGCAGCCGGTCATGCCTTGACCGCCCCCTGCATGATTCCGCCGATGATCTGCTTGCCGAGAACGGCGAACACCAGCAGGATCGGCGCCGTGCTGATCAGGGTTCCGGCGAGCACGAGCGAGTAGTTCATGTAGTAGCCGCCGGCCAGCGTCGACAGGGCAACCTGGACGGTCGGGTTGCTCTGGCCCAGGGCCAAAAGGGGCCAGAAGAAGTCGTTCCAGGCGCCCATGAAGGTGAACAGCGCCAACACCGCGGCAGCGGGCCGCGCCGCGGGCAGCACGACATGCCAGTACAGCTGGGTCGTCGAGCATCCGTCGACCCGGCCGGCTTCGAGCAGCTCATTGGGCAGCGCTTCGGCCAGGTACTGGCGCATCAGGAACACCCCGAAGGCGGACGTGGCCGCCGGGACGATCACCGCCTGCAGCTGGCCGGTCCAGCCCAGCCATTGGGACATCATGATGTACAGCGGGATGATGCCCAGCTGAGCCGGAACCATCATCGTCATGACAACGAACGTGAGCATCGCGTTGCTGCCGCGGAACCGCAGCTTCGCGAACGCGAATCCGGCCAGTGTGCTGGTGAGCACCACTGAGACGGTGACCGTGCTCGCGACAATCGTCGAGTTGAGCAGCGCCAGGCCGAAGACGCCCTGGGAGAATGCCTGCTGCAGGTTGGCCAACAGGTGGGTTCCGGGCAGCAGCTTGGGCGGCCAGCTCCCCACTGCGGAGTTGTCCTGCGAAGACGCGACCAATGACCAGTACAGCGGGAACACGGACACCGCGACGATGGCGCCCAGCAGCAGATAGGTCGACGCTCCGGCCCGGCGGCGGCCCGGCGCTGCAGACCTGCGGTGGGCAGGGAAAAGCCGTATGACGCTCATGTGGCGCTCCGAATACGTCGAACCAGCAGGTAGTTCACGCCGACCGCGACAATGATGATCATGAACATGGCCCAGGACACCGCGGACGCGTAGCCGTACTTGCCGTGGCTCCAGAACTGTTCGTAGACGTACATGGCCAAGGTCTGGAACTCGCGGGAGTCGCCGCCGGTCGGGCTCAGCCCCGGGTTGAACATGAGCGGCTCGGTGAACAGCTGGATACTGCCGATCGTTGACATGATGACGGTGAAGATGATCGTCGGCCGCAGCGCCGGGATGGTGATGCTGCGAAACTTCTGGAACTCGCCGGCGCCGTCGACCTCCGCCGCCTCGTAGAGGTCTTCCGGCACCGCTTGCAGCGCGGCGAGATAGATCAGGGTGTTGTAGCCGGTCCACCGCCAGGTGATCATGATGGCCAGCGCCGACCATGATTGCCAGGTGCCCGCCTGCCAGTCGATCTTGCCCAGGCCGACCAGGCTGAGCAGCCAGTTGATCAGGCCGAAGTCCCGCCCGAACAGCGCGGCGAAGATCAGTCCGACGGCGGCGACCGAGGTGACGTTGGGCACCAGGACACCCACGCGGAGCAGCGTGCGGGCACGCAACTGGCGATGCAGCAGGTGGGCGATCCACATGGCGAGCAACAGCTGGGGCACGGTGCCCAGCACGCCGATGGCGAAAGTGTTGCGCAGTGCGTTCCAGAAGTAGTCGTCGTGGATGAGCCGAGCGAAGTTGCCGAACCCTACGAAGGTGTCGCTGCTGCCCGGCACGACGCGGTTCCACTGGGTAAGGGCCATCCAGCCGGTATAGAGGATCGGGAACAGCCCGAACACGAAGAAGATCAGGAAGAACGGCGCGATGTAGAGATACGGCATTCCCTTCACGTCGAGCTTGTAATGCAGGCGGGCCCACCGGTCGGCCGTGGCCCACGGGGGACCTCGCCGCGGACGTACCACCGCTGAACGTGCTGAAGCTGTCATCAGCTGGTGGCTCCTTTCGGAATCTCTTTCGCCGGCCGGGAGCGACAATCTCGTCGGCTACGGCGCGGTGGCGTTTGCCACGTCTTTCAGAACCTGTCGCCAGGCCTGCTCGGGTCGCTGCTTACCCTTGTCGACCCGATTGATCCCCTGGCCGATCAGCGGACCGATGTCGCCATCCTTGGGACCTTGGTACTGCGGGCGCAGCCTCTTGGCCGCCGTGGTGAAGATCCGGCCGGTCGGCGCATTGTTGAAGAACGGGTTGGTGTATCCGACGATTGCCGGGTCGTCATAGAGCGCCGGTTGGCTGGGCAGGTGCCCCTGGGTTCGGAAGATCCAGCTCGCCTGCTCCGGCGCGGTGAGCCACTTGGCGAGCTCAACGGCTTCCTTCTGATGCTTGCTCTTTTTCGGTACGGTCAGAAAGGAACCCCCCCAGTTGCCGCTGCCACCGGGGATTGTGGCGATGTCCCACTTGCCGCTGGTCTGCGGCGCGTTCTGCTTGATGGTGTCGGTCATCCACGCCGGGCATGCCACGGTCGCGAACGATCCCTGCTGGAACCCGGCGTTCCACTGCTGGCTGAAGGTGGTCAGCTTCGCCGACTCGCCGGCCCGCACTGCCTCGACCGCGAGGTCGAACGCCTGCTTGACGGCGGGATTGCTCGCCACGACCACCTTGTTGTCCGAGTCGGTATAGCCGACGGTTGCCTGACCGATGATGGCGTTGAAGACGTTGGAACCGGAGTCGAACCAGGCAACGTCCTTGGGCGCGTTGGCCTTGAACCGCTTGCCGGTCGCGATGTAGGACCGCCAGTCCGGCCACAGCGCGGCGACCTCATCGCGGTCGGTGGGCAGGCCGGCCTGTGCGAACAGATCCCTGCGGTAGCACATCGCCAGGCCTCCGACGTCGGTACCCAGACCGATCAACTTCCCGTCGGCACTGGTCGCCTGCTGCGCCTTCCACGGCAGCCACTGGTGCGGGTCGGCGCCGTAGTCCCTGAAATCGACGAACTTGTCCGCCATGGCCTTGAACTGCGCCATGTAGCCGCCTTCGACCGCCTCGATGTCGCCGGTCCCTGATCCCCCGAGCAGGTGCGCCTGCAGGTTCTTGTGATGGTCGTCGAAGGAGACGACACGCTCGACGATCTTGAGTCGGGGGTGGCTCTGCTGGTACCTGGCGTACAGCTCGCGATATCCGAAGTCGCCGAACGTGTTGATCACGAGCTGGTTCTTGCCCGATTCGGTAAAGCCGCATCCGGCGGCCACAAAACTGAACGCCAAGCAGCACAGCGCCAGCAGTACTCGCGCCTTCGATTTCCTGGTGTGCATCGGACCTCCTTGAAGGCCCTGCGCGTCCTACCCGATCCGCTAGCTGTGACCGCGGCTGTCAAAAAAAGTTGGCACCCGGACGTGTGCCGGGTCACAGTGGGAGCGCTCCTAAGTTTTCTACCAAAAGTAAGTCCCGTGAAACACTCTCTTCTCGTCGGTGCCGCAGGGGCATTGCTGGTCGTCCCGCTGGCCACTCCCGCCACACCCGCCGGAGCCGATCCGCCGGAACAGGTCGTCAACGGCACGTTCGACAGCGGCACGGACCCGTGGTGGTGGACCGGCAACACGCCGGCGAGCGCGGTCGGCGGCCGGCTCTGCGCCACCGTCCCGGCCGGCACACCCAACGCGTGGAACGCCATCATCGGGCAGAACGCCATCACACTGCAGGCCGGCGAGTCCTACCGGCTCGCGTTCACCGCCAGCGCCACAACCCCGGCGACGATGCGCGCAAACGTCCAGCTGGCCGACCCTCCGTACACCCCGGAGCTGTCGGCCCCCACAGCGCTGACGACGACCCCGAAGGCGTTCAGCTACACGTTCAAGGCGGCTGCCAGCACCACCGCCGGTCAGGTCGCCTTCCAGCTCGGAGGCGGCACCACCGTCTGGACCGTGTGCCTGGACGACGTCTCGCTGCAGGGAGGGACGCCGCGACCGGTGAACGTCCCGGACATCCACCCCCGCGTGCAGGTCAACCAGGTCGGCTACCTCACCGAAGGCCCGAAGGAGGCGACCGTCGTCACCAAGGCGACCGCGTCGCTGCCCTGGCAGCTGCGCAACGCCGCGGGCGTCGTGGTCGCTCAGGGCAACACCACGCCCCGCGGCGTCGACCCGACGTCGGGGCAGAACGTGCACACCGTCGACTTCGGCCGGTACCGCGTGGCGGGCACCGGCCTGACCCTGATGGCCGACGGCGAGACGAGCGTGCCGTTCGACATCGGGGTCAACGCCGCCTACGAGAAGCTGCGCGTCGACGCGCTGTCGTTCTACTACACCCAGCGCAGCGGCATCGCGATCCTTGGGAGCATCGCGCCTGGCTACGGCCGGGCCGCCGGTCACCTCGGCGTCCCGCCCAACCGGGGCGACACCGACACGCCCTGCCAGGTGGGCGTCTGCGACTACCGGCTCGACGTGCGCGGCGGCTGGTACGACGCGGGCGATCACGGCAAGTACGTCGTCAACGGTGGCATCGCGGTCTACCAGCTCATGAGCACGTTCGAGCGGACCAAGCTGGCTCTTGTGGAACCCGGCAGGTTGGGTGACGGCTCGCTGCGGATCCCCGAGCACGGCAACCAGGTGCCGGACGTCCTCGACGAGGCCCGCTGGGAGCTGGAGTTCATGCTCCGCATGCAGGTCCCGGCCGGCCGGCCGCTCGCCGGCATGGTGCACCACAAGGTCCACGACCAGAACTGGACCGGCCTGCCGCTCGACCCGGCGGCCGACCCGCAGCCGCGCGAGCTGCACCCGCCGTCGACGGCGGCGACGCTCAACTTCGCGGCGGTCGCCGCGCAGGGCGCACGGATCTTCCAGCCGTACGACAAGGCGTTCGCGGCCAAGCTCCTCGACGCCGCGCGTACCGCCTGGACCGCGGCCGCCGCCCACCCGGCGATCTACGCCCCGTCGTCCGACCACATCGGCGGCGGCGCGTACGACGACGCCGACGTGTCCGACGAGTTCTACTGGGCGGCCGCCGAGCTGTACCTCAGTACCGGCGAAAGGGCCTATCAGGACGCAGTCATGGCGTCGCCGTGGCATACCGCGGACGTGTTCCGGCCGCAGGGCTTCGACTGGAAGTTCACCGCCACCGCCGGCCGGCTCGACCTGGCGACCGTCCCCAGCGGGCTGCCGGACCGGGCCCGCGTGCGGCAGTCCGTGGTAGACGGCGCGCAGAGGTACCTGGCCACGCTGCGCGCCAACCCCTACGGCCTTGCGTACGCTCCCGCCAGCGGGCGGTTCGATTGGGGCTCCAACAACCTGGTGCTCAACAACCTGGTGGTGCTGGCGACGGCGTTCGACCTGACGGGCTCTGTCGCCTTCCGTGACGGCGTGGCGAGCGGCATGGACTACCTGCTCGGCCGCAACGCGCTGAACCAGTCGTACGTCACCGGGTTCGGCAAGCAGGCTGCACACAACCAGCACTCCCGCATGTACGCCCACCAGCTCAACCCGGCCCTGCCCAGCCCGCCGGCCGGCTCGCTCGCCGGCGGGCCGAACTCCTCGGCCCAGGACCCGGCGGCGACGAGGATCCCGCCGGGCTGCCCACCGCAGTTCTGCTACATCGACGACATCGAGGGCTGGTCGACGAACGAGATCGCGATCAACTGGAACGCGACCCTGTCGTGGGTGTCCTCGTTCCTGGCCGACCAGGGCGACGGCGGCCCGGTGCCGGCGCCGGCGTGCTCGGTGTCGTACCGCAATGTGGTCGACTTCGGACGCGGTTTCCTCGCAACCGCCACGGTTCGCAACACGAGCGGGCGGACGCTGCATGACTGGAAGCTCCGGTACGCCTATACCGGCACGCAGAAGGTCGACCGGGTGGTGGACGGCACGGTGCGGCAGACGGCGGCGTCGGTCGAGGTGACCCCGGGGCACTCGCGTCTGCGCCCCGGGGAGTCGACGTCGATCCTGCTGGTCGGCCGGGTGGATTGGGGCCCGAACACGGTGCCTGCCGTCTTCTGGTGCGGGTAGCCGAACTGCTCATGTCGATGTCGGGCTGTGCGGGCTCGCAGCCGTTGCCGGCCGATCTCAGCCCGGCCCAGTACCTGGCTGGGGTGGGGGCGGCGTTGTTCCTGGGCCGCGCAGGGGCGGCGGCCCAGGCCGTCGGCGAGCGCCAGGCCGGCGGCCCGTGAGGTCATCGATGAGACCTTGGTCGGCCGGTACATGGCGGCCCACGGCGGGTCGCGACGACGGGCCTGGGCGCAGGAAAGCTGATACCCGTTGATGTCGGCCCGCCACGTATTCGCACCCCGGGGAATGTGAATGCCGGTCCGTGCCGGTGCCATTGGCGCTTCGCCGGTAACGGAAGAATGGTCTGATCTGCCCCTTGAATTACGAGGATATGTCGACAGTGTCCGCTCGACGCCGCGCCGTGGCAGGTCACGGGGTACGGCACCGAGGAAGCCGTGAACGGCCCTGGCGGTCAGACCCACCCCGGTGGCGGCGTGCGCATGAAGGCGCCGCTCGACTTCAACGCCATCAACCCGACCTGGGAACGCCTCGGGATGAACGAGAGTCGAGGCCTCGGCGGCGCCTGCTACGGCGACTCGGGCGGGCCGAACTTCGTCACGCTCAACGGCAAGTTCATCCTCGCCGGCACGACCATCACCGGTGACACGCCCTGCTACGCCACCAACGTGGTGTACCGCACAGACACCGCGAGCGCTCGCACCTTCCTCGCGCAGTTCGTCTCGCTGCCCTGACGACGACGGTGGCCGGTCGGGTTCCCGCCGGCCCCCGGAGCGGCATGATCAACTTACGTTAAGCGGCATTGGACCTGGGAGTGACGGCGGAGATCCTCGTCGCGTAAACCCTGATCACTTGATAAAGGCCCCGCATTCTCGCATCGCGGCGAGAATGCGGGGCCATTGGGCGTCAGGAATGCGACACATCTGCATCCCTCGTTACTGGCTAGTCTTACTCAACCACCCCTTGCGGCCACGTCCTCGTTCCCTGCATTCGGCGGAGCTGGCCGCCACTCCTCACTCCACAGTGGAGGGCCGCATGTCGCGGACGCGACGCGCGTTACGGTCGGCATTGGTCGCGAGCCTGGTCGCCGCGGTCATCACGCCGATCGCCGGCAGCGAGGCCGCCACCGCGGCGCTGCCGACCGGTTTCCAGGAACAGGTCGTCTTCAGCGGGCTAACCCAGCCGACCAACATCGAGTTCTCGCCCGACGGGCGCATCTTCGTCGCCGAGAAGGGCGGCAAGATCAAGGTCTTTGACAGCCTCGCCGACCCGACCCCGGACGTGTTCGCCGACCTTTCCGTGGCGGTGCACAACCAGTGGGACCGCGGCCTGCTCGGCCTTGCGCTGGCGCCGAACTTCCCGACCGACCCGTCCGTGTATGTCTTGTACACCTACGACGCGCCCCTCGGCGGTACCGCACCCGTCTACAACGACGTGTGCGCGGATGCCAACGGCGGCGCGTGCGTGGTCTCGGCGCGGCTGTCCAAGCTGACCGCGTCGGGCAACGTCATGACCGGCACCGAGCAGGTGCTCATCACCGACTGGTGCCAGCAGTTCCCCAGCCACTCCATCGGCGACCTGAAGTTCGGCGCCGACGGTGCCCTCTACGTCTCCGGCGGCGACGGCGCGAGCTTCAACGTCGTGGACTACGGCCAGCTCGGCACGCCGAAGAACCCATGCGCCGACCCGCCGAACGACGCCATGACCCCGCCGACCGCCGAGGGCGGCGCGCTGCGCTCGCAGGACGTGCGCACCGGCACCGACCCGGCCGGCCTCAACGGCTCGATCCTGCGCCTCGACCCTGCCACGGGCGCGGCCATGACGGGCAACCCCCTGTCGTCCGCATCGGACGCCAACGCGCGGCGCGTCGTCGCGACCGGCCTGCGCAACCCGTTCCGCATGACGATCCGCCCGGGCACCAACGAGGTCTGGGCCGGCGACGTCGGCTGGAACACGTGGGAGGAGATCGACCGGGTGGTCAGCCCGACCGCGGCGCTGACCAACTTCGGCTGGCCGTGCTACGAGGGCGCGAGTCCCCAGGGCGGTTACGACAGCGCGAACCTCTCGCTCTGCGAGGCCCTCTACGCGGGCTCCGGGCAGAGCGCGCCCTACTACACGTACAACCACAGCGCGAAGGTCGTCGCCAACGAGTCCTGCCCGTCCGGCGGCTCGTCGGTGTCGGGCCTGGCGTTCGCGCCCACCAGCGGCGGGTCCTACCCGTCGGCGTACAACGGCGCGCTGTTCTTCTCCGACTACAGCCGCAACTGCATCTGGGCGATGATGCCCGGCACCAACGGCCTGCCCGACCCAGCGAACATCCAGACGTTCGACGGCGGCGCGAGCGGCCCGGTCGACCTGGCCATGGGCCCCGGTGGCGAGCTGTACTACGCGAGCCTCAACGGCACGATCCGCCGCATCCGGTACTACCCGAACAACCAGCCGCCGGTCGCCGCGTTCACGGCCACGCCGACGTCGGGCGCCGCGCCGCTCGCGGTCTCGTTCAACGGCAGCACCTCCTCGGACGCCGACCCGGCCGACCAAGGGCTGCTGCAGTACGCCTGGGACTTCACCAACGACGGCACCACCGACGCCACGACGCCGACGGCGAACTTCACCTACACCGCCGCCGGCACATATACGGCCAAGCTCACCGTGACGGACACGGCGGGCGCGACCGGGACGAAGACGACGACGATCACCGTCGGCAATGACGCGCCGACCGCGATCATCGACGCACCGGCGGCCACGGCGACGTGGGCGGTGGGCAACACGATCAACTTCACCGGGCACGCGACCGACCCGCAGCAGGGCAACCTGCCGGCCTCGGCGCTGAGCTGGCAGGTGATCCTGCACCACTGCATCACGCCGGACAACTGCCACGAGCACCCGATGAACACCTTCAACGGGGTGGCCGGCGGCTCGATCATCGCGCCCGACCACGACTATCCGTCCTACGTCGAGTTCCGCCTCACCGCGACCGACTCGGGCGGGCTCACCAGCACCGCGAGCGTGTCGGTGCAGCCCAAGACGGTGAATCTGGCGTTCAACTCCAGCCCGGCCGGGCTGCAGCTGACCGTCGGTTCCACCACGAAGACGACGCCGTTCACGCTGACCGTCATCCAGGGCTCGACGAACTCCGTCTCGGCACCGACGCCGCAGATGCAGGGCTCGACCCAGTACTCGTTCTCGACCTGGTCCGACGGCGGGGCTCAGACGCACGTCATCACCGCGCCGGCGACCGCGACGACGTACACGGCCACCTACACCGGCAGCGCGCCGACGTGCAGCGACTCCTTCGGCTACACCTGCACCGCCGGGGCCCGCACCTGGATTCCGGCCGACCAGACGGTGCTCTCGCTCAGCGGTGACGACAACTACCAGCAGGTGGCGCTGCCGTTCCCGGTCACGTTCTACGGCCAGCAGTACACCAGTGCCTGGGCCGACACCAACGGCGTGCTGAGCTTCGTCCAGCCCGGCGGCTCGGCCTGGAACCACGGCGCGATCCCGTCGGCCGCCGCGAGCGGCAAGGCCAACGGGGCCGTGTACCCGATGTGGTCCGACCTCAACGTCGACGCCTCGGCGAGCGTGCGCACCGCGGTGACCGGCACCGCGCCCAACCGGCAGTTCATCGTCGAGTGGCGCAACGTGCAGTTCTTCGACAACGCCTCCGCGCGCGTGTCCTTCGAGACCGTGCTGTCGGAGAACAGCGACATCGCGGTCGCCTGGAACAACATTGACGCGCTGGCGATCGAGCAGGGCGCCAACTCCACGGTCGGCATCGAGAACGCGGCCGGCACCGTGGCGCTGCAGTACTCGCTGAACCAGCCGAACCTGCGCTCCGGCAACGGCGTGCTGTTCCACCCGCCGACCGCACCGCCGCCGCCCACCGGCAACTCGCTGACCGGCACGGTGACGGTGACGGGCTCGGGGGCCAACCTGGCCGGCGCGCGGATCGCGCTGACCCCGGGCGGCGCGACGGCGACGACCGCGGCCGACGGGACGTACCGTATCGACGGCCTGACGGCGGGCACCTACACGGTCGCCGCGACCGCGCCCGGCGGCCAGACCGCCAGCGGTAGCGCCACGATCGGCACGACCGGCGCCACGCTGAACCTGTCGATCGCCCTGACCGACTCGTTCGGCTACACGGCAACGCCCGGCGCGCGCACCTTTGTGCGGGCCGACCAGACCGTGCTCACCCTCACCGGCGACGACAACTACCAGCAGGTCACGCTGCCGTTCCCGGTGAAGTTCTACGGCACGACGTACACCAGCGTCTGGGTCGACACCAACGGCGTGGCGAGCTTCGTGCAGCCCAGCGGCTCGTCGTGGAACCACACGGCGATCCCGTCGGCGGCGGCGAGCGGCAAGGCCAACGGCGCGGTCTACCCGTTCTGGGAGGACCTGAACGTCGACGCGTCGGCGAGCGTCCGCACCGCCCTCACCGGCACGGCGCCCAACCGGCAGTTCGTGATCGAGTGGCGCAACGTGCAGTTCTTCGAGGCCGCGAGCGCCCGCGCATCGTTCGAGATCGTGTTCTCGGAGAACGGCGACATCGCGGTCGCCTGGGCCGACATCGACGGGACCACCTTTGAGCAGGGCGGCGCGGCGACGGTCGGCATCGAGAACCAGGCCGGCACGGTCGCGCTGCAGTACTCGCTCAACCAGCCGGTGCTGCGCAACGGCAACGGCGTACTGTTCCACCCGCCGGCGTAACGATCGATCCGGCGACTGTCCGACAGGGCCCGCTCCGTGCGTCTCGACGGGGCGGGCCCTGCAACTTGCTTACCTTGTCGGACCTTGCCCCAATGCCGCGTCCGCCCCGCCGACGGTAGCGGCAGTACCCCAAAAGGGGAATCGACGCTGCCACTCGACGGTGATGTGGTCATGGGGGCGCGCTGGGAGCGTCGGCACCGTGATTTCCAGGAGGCGAAAGCATCAGCTCGCGGCCGTGCTGTGTACCGGCGTCATCGCGCTCGCCGGGTGCTCCGGCAACGGCGGGGCGAACGCGGGGGCGTCGCCGACGCCGTCCCTGACCGACGCGCAGATCCAGGCCGTCGTCAACGAACTGGTTCAGTGCATACGCGACAACGGTGCTCCGGGTATGCCGGACGTGCGGGTTGAGAACGGCAAGATCGTCCAGCCGGACGAGAACTCGGTGGACGAGACGACCAAGCAGAACGCCGAGTCGGCGATCGACGCGTGCGCCTCCATCCGCGACCGGCTGCCACCGTCGGTGTTCGAAGAGGGCGGCTCGCAGAGCGAGCCGGCCGTCGGCGGGCCCGGGCCGCAGGACGTGCCGGCGCTGCGCAAATTCAGCGAGTGCATGCGCGAGAACGGGGTGCCGGAGTGGCCTGACCCGAATGCCGACGGCTCGTTCCCGTCCGGGAGCGTCCTGGCGACCGAGGGCAAGTCGCCGCGCATCATCGCCGGCTTCCAGGCCTGCCAGGAGTACTACAGCGGCAGCTTCCGGACGTCGTCATGAGCGGGCGCAGGAGAGTTCGGCGGGTGGGGATGGCCGTGGCGGTGACCGCGTTCGGCGTGGCGGCCGCTGGCGCCGGCACGGCGGTGCTCGGCCGGCCGCATCCGGCGGCACCGGTGGCGCAGGTGAGCACGAACACCGAGGCCGTGACGCGCGGTCCGGTGGCCGAGCGCACGCGGTTCAGCGGCATGCTCGGCTTCGACGGCACGTACCAGGTGGCGCACCAGGGCGAGCCCGGGATTGTGACGGCGATGACCGAGGCCGGCACGACGGTCGCCCGCGGTGGCGTCGTGTACGCGGTCGCGAATCACCCGGTCCGGCTGCTCTACGGGGTGGTGCCGGCGTACCGCGACCTGGCCGCCGGGGTGACCAACGGCCCCGACGTCAAGCAGCTGGAGGAGAACCTCGTCGCGCTCGGCATGGACCCGGGCAAGCAGATCGTGGTCGACGAGAAGTTCACGGCGGCGACCGCGGCGGCGATCCGGCGGTGGCAGGCGAGCTGGGGGCTGCCGGCGGCGCAGCGTACCGGCCGGCTGCCGCAGGGGTCGGTAGTGTTCGCGTCGGGTCTGCTGCGCATCGCGCAGGTCCAGGCGCCGGTGGGTGCCGCGGCGGCACCGGGCCAGCCGGTGCTCTCCGCGACGTCCACCAACCGGGTGGTCACCTCGGAAATCCCGATCGTGCGGCAGTCGCAGGTGCACGTCGGTGACCAGGTGCAGGTCACCGTGACCGGGCTCACCGGGCCGACGACCGGGACCGTCGTGCGGATCGGCCGCACCGCCACCGACCAGCAGCCCAACCAGCAACAGCAGCAGGGCGGCCAGAACGGCCCGCCGACCGTGACGATCACTATCCAGGTCAGCCTGCCCGCCACCACAGCGGACCTCGACCAGGCCCCGGTCGCGGTGCTGATCACCGCCGCCAGCAAGCCGAACGTGCTGCAGGTGCCGGTGGTGGCCCTGCTGCCCCGCACCGGCGGCGGGTACCAGGTGCGGCTGCCGGACGGCACGTTCGTGGAGGTGAAGCCGGGACTGTTCGACGAGGTCACCGGCAAGATCGAGGTCACCGGCAATCTCACCGTCGGCCAGCTCGTGCAGGTGCCGGTCTCGTGACCGCCGCGCTGGAGCTCGACGCGGTGCACAAGCTGTACCCGGGTACCCCGCCGGTCGCGTCCGTCGCCGGCATCACGCTCACCGTCCACAGTGGAGAGCTGGTGTCCGTGGTCGGCCCGTCCGGGTCGGGCAAGACGACCCTGCTGAACCTCGCGGCGGGCCTCGACCGGCCCAGCTCCGGCTCGGTACGCATCGCCGGGCAGGCCATCGAGGGCCTGTCGGACCGTCAGGTGTCAGGGCTGCGGGCGCACCGCCTGGGCGTGGTGTTCCAGCAGTTCTTCCTGCTGGAACACTTCACCGCACTGGACAACGTGGCCGCCGGGCTGCTCTATCGGGGGGTGCCGGCCGCCGAGCGACGCCGGGCGGCCGGCACGGCGCTGGAACGCGTCGGGCTGAGCCACCGAGCCGGGCACCGCGCCCGGCAGCTGTCCGGTGGGGAGCGTCAACGGGTGGCGATCGCCCGGGCCCTGGTCGGCCGCCCGGCGGTGGTACTCGCCGACGAGCCGACCGGGAACCTCGACAGCGCGACCGGCGCCGGCATCCTCGCGCTGCTGCGCGAGCTGAACGCCGACGGCACCACGATCGTCGTCATCACCCACGACCCCGAGGTGGCCGCGGCCACCCACCGGCGCATCGAGCTGCGCGACGGCGTGGTCGTCCACGACACCGGAGGCGACTCATGACTGACGTGGCGCAACGGTCCCGCCTGCGCGCCGGCGACCTGCTCCCGGTCGGCACCGTCGGGCTGCGCAGCCGGCGGGTCCGCGCCGCACTGTCGATGCTCGGCGTCGCCATCGGCATCTCCGCGGTCGTAGCGGTGCTCGGCATCACCCGGTCGAGCCAGGCCGACCTGCTCGCCCGGATCGACCGGCTCGGCACCAACCTGCTCACCGTCGCCAACGGCCGCAGCTTCGGCGGCGGGCAGGAGGTACCGCTGCCGCAGACCGCGGCGGCCACCATCGCGCGGGTCGACGGGGTCCTCGGCACCGCGCCCACCGCGGCCCTGCCGGGCGTCACCGCCACCCGCTCGGACCTGATCCAGCCGCAACGCGGCGGCAGTGCGGCGGTCCGCGCCACCGACCCGACGCTGCTGCCCACGCTCGACGGTCACCTGGCCGGCGGTGTCTTCCTCAACGAGGCGACGATGCAGTACCCGACCGCCGTGCTCGGCTACAAGGCCGCGGAGACGCTCGGCATCGCCGACCTCGCCGGCGACCCGCGCATCGCGATCAATGGGCACATGTACACCGTCGTCGGCATCCTCGAGCACTTCGAGCTGGCGCCGGAGATCGACGGCTCCGTCCTGATCGGCTTCCCGGTGGCCGCGGCCCAGTTCGACTACGACGGGCACCCGACGCGGATCTACGTACGGGCGCAGACCGACCGGACCCTCGAGGTACGTGGCCTGCTCGCACGAGCGACCAGCCCGACGGCGCCGGAACAGGTGAATGTCAGCCGCCCGTCGGAGACGCTCACCGCCCGGCTGGCCGCGGCCGACGCCGGTACCGCGCTGTTCCTCGGCCTCGGAGCGGTCGCGCTGTTCGTCGGCGGCATCGGCATCGCCAACGTCATGGTGATCTCGGTGCTCGAACGGCGCGGCGAGATCGGCCTGCGCCGAGCCCTGGGGGCGACCCGGACGCACGTCGCCGTGCAGTTCCTCATCGAGTCGGTGCTGCTCGGCGCCGCCGGTGGGCTGCTCGGCCTGCTCGCCGGCGCGGCGATCACGCGCGGCCTCGCGTACCAGCGGGGCTGGCAACCGTTGATCCCGCCGGAAGCGATGGGCCTCGGGCTCGCCGGCGCGGTCGTCATCGGCGCGCTCGCCGGACTCTACCCGGCCCTGCGCGCCGCCCGCCTCGCACCGACCGACGCGCTGCGCAGCACGTAACGTGGACCTGCGATGACACACCTCGGGCTCCGGGCCAAGATGGCCGCGTCGTACGTGCTGGTGACCGCCGCCGCCGTCGCGGTCGTGGAGATCGTCGTGCTTGTTCTCGTGATGCCCGGGCTGCTGGCCGGCGACTCGGCCGGCGACCGGTCGGTGATCGTGTTCGTCACCGCGAAGGACTACGCCAGCCGGGTCGGCGAGGCGGTGCAACGGCTGGGCCGCCTGCCCGCGCCCGACGAGCTGCAACTCGGCGAGGAGGGGCTGCGGCTGGCACCCGGCGAGGCGATGGTCACCCCCGACCGCAGTGGCGTGCGGATCCCGTACACGCCGAATGCCCAGGACGACGCGCACCCGATGTCGCTCGCGCTGCTGCTCGACACCGACCGGCGGATCGTGGGCAGCTCCTACCCCGCGCGCTACCCGGTCGGCCAATCCTACGGCAGCGCCGGCGGCGCCGAGCTGCCGGCTGACACGATCGCCAAGCTCCTGACCCTCGGCAAGAGCGGCTCTGACGAGGCCAAGACCGCCGGCGGCACCATCCTCTGGGCCGCCATACCGATCACCAGCGCGGCGAAGCCGTCGACCGTCAAGATCGGTGACAAGCCTCCGTCGACCGACGCGATCGGCCTGCTGTACGTGCAGGTGCCGGACGGCCCTACGCTGCCGACGCTCATCAAGTCTCCCGACGGGCGCTCCGGCGTCTGGAACAGCGTCGCTGCGCAGTTCGGCGTCGGGCTGCTGGTCCTGCTCGGCGCGCTGCCGGTCGGCGCGGTCTTCGGCCTGTACTCGACCCGGCGGCTCATCGGCCGGCTCCGGCGGCTCGCGGCCAGCACCGTGGCCGTCGCCGACGGCGACTACCAGCACCGCGTCCTGGTGTCCGGCTCCGACGAGGTGGCCCAGCTGGAGACCAACTTCAACCGGATGGCGGCCCGGCTCGCCGAGGCGATTGCCGCCGAGCGGCAGCTGGCCAGCGCCGGCGAGCGCGCCCGCATCGCCCGCGAGCTGCACGACTCGATCTCGCAGGACCTGTTCTCGCTGCGGCTGCTCGCCGGCGGGCTGCGCCGGACCCTGCCCGCGGACTCGCCGCTGTACCCGCGCGTCGAGGCGATGGAGCACACCGCGACCAGCACGATGCACGAGATGCAGGCCCTGCTGCTGGAGCTGCGCCCGATCGCCCTGCGGGACGCCGGGCTCATCCCGGCCCTGGAGGAGTTGTGCCAGGC
This sequence comes from Dactylosporangium darangshiense, assembly GCF_039537565.1. Taxonomy (NCBI): domain Bacteria; kingdom Bacillati; phylum Actinomycetota; class Actinomycetes; order Micromonosporales; family Micromonosporaceae; genus Dactylosporangium; species Dactylosporangium darangshiense. The sequence goes on along the minus strand of NZ_BAABAT010000001.1, from coordinate 59,967 downwards.
GTACCGGGACCGGATCGGCGTCGCCGTCGACGCCGACCTGGAGCCGGTCGACCTGCAGCCCGCGGTCGAGCACGCCGTCCTACGGGTGATCCAGGAGGCCCTGGCAAACGCGGTCAAGCACGCCCACCCCAACCGCATCGCGCTGCGCGTACGCACCGACGACCTGCAGGTCGAGGTGTCCGTCAGCGATGACGGCAGCGGCTTCGACCCCGTCCACGCGGCGAGCCGGCACGGCATGGGCCTCGACCTCATGCGCGAGCGGGTCGCCGAGCTCGGCGGAATCCTCTACCTCGAGTCCACGCCAGGCACCGGCACCACGATCCGGGTCCTGCTCCCGCGAGGATGGCCGACATGATCCGGGTGCTGATCGTCGATGATCATAAAGTGGTACGGCAGGGACTGCGCTACCTGCTCGAACAGGAGGACGACATCGAGGTGGTCGGCGAGTGCGCCGACGGTGCCACCGCACTGCGGGCCGTGCGCAGCCTCGAGCCGACCGTTGTCCTGCTCGACCTGTTCATGCCCGGCCCTGCTCCGGGCGAGAACGGGCTCAGCGTGCTCACGCAGATCAAGCGCGACCGGCCGGCGACCGAGGTGCTCATGCTCACCTCGTCGAACGCCGACGAGCACATTCTGGCCGCGATACGGGCGGGCGCGCTCGCGTACCTGCCCAAGACCGCAGGCGTCGATCAGGTCGTCGCCTCGGTCCGCGCGGCCGCCCGCGGCGAGAGCCTCCTCGAACCAAGGATCGCCGTCCGGCTGGTCCGCGAGATACGCGAGGGTGCCACGCGGCACGGCCCGCTCGACCAGCTCTCGCCCCGCGAGGTGGAGGTGCTCGGCGTGCTCGCCCGCGGCCGGTCCAACCGGGAGATCGCCCGCACGCTCGCCATCAGCGAAGAGACCGTGAAGGCACACGTGTCGAGCATTCTGGCCAAACTGCAGCTGGCCGACCGAACCCAGGCCGCCATCTTCGGCCTCCAACAACGCCTGGTGCCGCTGGACGACGCCCTGAACGAGACCGATTCTGGACGAGGGTCCTCGTCTTAGCCAAGGCCCACGGCTCCACACCGTCCGCCTCGACCCGGCCGACGAGCGGGCCCGGCTACAGGTCGTACAGAAGCCTGCCGGTCAGCGGATCCTGCCCGTACCGCTGGCACAGCTCCGCGAGCACGTCCTCGTGTGCGAGCCCGACGTTCATGACCGTGTCGTTGCCGGCGTAGTAGATCACGATCGTGCCGTCCGGGCGGCGCGCGAGGCCGCAGGAGAAGACGACGTTCGGCACGTGCACGTAGTCGGTGTCGGCGACGCGGCAGTCGGCCCGCGACGGGAACAGCAGCGGGATGCTGGACATGCGCACGATGCGGGGATCGTCGAGGTCGTGCAGGGCCACGCCGAGCACGTACGGGTTGCCGTCCATCGTCGTGCGCACACCGTGGAACACGTTGAGCCAGCCGTGCCGGGTGCGCACCGGCGGCGCGCCCGGCCCGATCTTGTCGGAGAAGGCGCTCGGGCCCGCACCGGTCCGCATGATCGGCTCGTCGGCGATCTCCCACGGGCCGGTCCGGAAGTCCTCCGCGTATCCGATGCGGATCTGGGTGTACGCGCCGCCCGTGTCGCCGGCGGTGATGTCGTTGGGCCGGAACAGCCCGACGTACCTCCCGTCGATCCGCTCCGGGAACAGCACCACGTTGCGCATGTCGCGGTCGAGCATCGGCCCGTGCCGGGTGAACGCGATGAGGTCGTCGGTGAGTGCGAGGGACACGCGCACCCGGTTGCGGATGCCGGCGTGGTAGGCGCTGTAGGTGACGGCGAACGTGTCCCCGACGGGGTTGATCCGGGCGTCCTCGACGCCGCCGGACTCGATCTCCGCGATGTCCTGCCAGTCGAGGCCGGCCGCGTACTGGTCACCCTTGGTCGCGGGGGACAGCACCGGCCGCGGACGGACCTCCCACCCGGAGACGCCGTCGGCGCTCGTGGCCAGGCCGAGGACGCTGACCCCGCACCGCAGATGCGACCGGAACAGCAGCACGGTCCGGTCCGCCAACGCCACCGCGCCGGCGTTGTGCACCGTCATCACCTGCAGGTGCGGCTCCTGCCACACGGAGTTCACCTGGTGAGCAGTCAGAACCGGATTTTTCGGGTACCGCAGGACAGGCGTGTTGAGCGAAACGACCCCCGACGTCCCGTCACCGAACTGCACCTCACGCGTCATCACAGCGTCCACGGTCGCACCCTGCGAGCCGCCCGCGCGGCGATATCAGCAACTGCGTCGGCGGGGCGATGGGGTCAAACGGCTCGAACGTTCTCCGCTTGGGGCCCCTTCTGGCCCTGCGTCACATCGAACTCAACTTTCTGGCCCTCGTTGAGCTCGCGGTAGCCACCGCTCGCGATGGCCGAGTAGTGCACGAAGACGTCAGGGCCTCCGTTGTCCTGCTGGATGAAGCCGAAGCCCTTTTCCGAGTTGAACCATTTCACGGTACCGCTTGTCACGCTTTCCTCCTGAACAGTGGTCGACCCGACCCAACGTTGGTGTGGCAACACGTACCCAGTTGGCAACGACAGAAACCCGCAGGGTGACGTGGCTGGTCAACAATGGGCGGATGACCGGGAGCCGGCCGGTTCATCCGTCATGCTTCATCAGTGATGAGTCGGGTTGGGCAGGCGTTGGCCGAGCTACGCCATGAGGTGACGACGCCGGGCGTCGGCCTGGACCGGCTCCACCTTGTCGAGGTGCCCCTGGTGCCCGAAGTGCGGCTCTATCTGGCCGAGGACGCCATCGTGTGGTGGGCCAGGATGGAAGCGCAGGCCGGCGTGAAGCTACCGCCTCCGTTCTGGTCTTCGGCGTGGGCCGGGGGCAAGGCGGTCGCCCGATATGTCCTGGACCATCCGGCGGTAGTGGCCGGCCGGCGGGTCCTGGATCTGGCCGCCGGTTCGGGGTTGGTCGCCATTGCGGCAGGAAAGGCCGGTGCGGCCGCGGTGACCGCAAATGACGTGGACCCGTACGCCGTCGCCGCGATCACGCTCAATGCGAAAGTCAACGGTGTGCGCGTTGTCGAATGTCTCGCGGACCTGCTCGACGGGGACGGCGGTGACGCCGAAACGGTCCTGGCCGGTGACATCTTCTACAGCGGGACCATGGCTCAGCGCGTGCTGGCCTTCCTGGAACGCGTTACGGCGCGCGGCGCCGAGGTGCTCGTCGGCGATCCCGGCCGGGAGCATTTGCCCCGCGGCCGCATGCAGACCATCGCCAGCTACCAGTTGCCGCTCGGCGACGGCTTCGCAGACGCCCAACTGACCCAGATGAATGTCCTGCGGCTGCGCCGATAGCCCCCGCGATGTGATACTCCTCGATGGTGTCGGCACAGCGGAGCCCGACCCCGTCAGACCCGCGGGAGTGAAATGTCGCAAGCCGCGCACGAGACCACGACGGTAGCGATCATCGGTGCAGGTCCGGCCGGCCTGACCCTGGCCAACCTGCTGCAGCGCTCCGGTATCGACTGCGTCGTGCTGGAGGCGCGCAGCCGGACCTATGTGGAGCGCCGGCAGCGCGCCGGGATTCTCGACAACGCCGCCGGGCAGATCTTCGCCGAGTACGGGCTGGCCGACCGGGTGCTCGCCAACGCCCCGCTGGAGCAGCTGCTGGAGATCCGGTACCAGGGAGAGCCGCGCTTCCTGGACGTTCCCGGGCTCGCCGGCGGCCGGGCCGGCCACCTCGTCCCGCAGCAGCTGCTCGTGCAGCGGCTGCTCGCCGCGTTCACCGAGGACGGCGGCGACCTGCGGTTCGAATCCCTCGACGTCACCCTGCACGACCTCGACAGTGAGCGCCCGTGGGTCACGTACCGCGACGCGGCCGGGTCCGAGCGTGAGCTGCGATGCTCCTACGTGGCCGGTTGCGACGGGTTCCACGGTGTCAGCCGCCGCAGCATCCCCGAGGCGGCGCTCACCACGTACACCTTCGAGCACGGCATCGGCTGGTTCACGGTCCTGGCCGACGCGCCGGCGCCGCGGTACCCGCTCATGGGCATCAGCCAGCACGGCTTCGCCGCACAGTTCGCGCGTGGCCCCGCCGCCAGCCGTTTCTACCTCCAGTACCGCACGGGCGTCGACCCGCGGCAGTGGCCGGACGAGTACATCTGGCAGCAACTGCGGCTCCGGCTCGGCGACGACCGCCTGCCCACCGGGCCGGTCACCGAGCGCGACGTCGTCGAGATGCGCAGCTTCGTCGTGGACCCGATGGCGTACGGCCGGCTGTTCCTCGTCGGCGACGCGGCGCACATCATCACGCCGATGGGCGCCAAGGGCATGAACCTGGCGCTCGCCGACGCGCAGGTCCTGGCCCGCGCGGTGATCACGGCCGAGCGCGACGGCGACGACGCCGATCTGCGCGCCTACACCGACGTGTGCCTGCGGCGGACCTGGAACTACCAGGAGTTCTCCCGGTGGTTCACCGAGATGGTGCACGACGCCGGCGACGACTCCGCCAGCGGGCCGTTCCGCCGGCAGCTGGCGAAGGCCAGGCTGGACCGGCTGTTCACCTCGCCGCCGGCCGCGGCCGCCTTCGCCGACCTGATGGCCGGCACGCAGTTCGACGCCTGAGCGCGTCGTTCATCCGCACCGCTACCGAACCGCTGTCTGCCGGCCGGGTGGCTCGACGACGTATCGCTACAAGACTGCGCCGCGAGGTGCCAGTTCCAAGGCCGCCACGCCGCGTCCGTACAGGACCAGCAACCGGTCGCCGTGACGGGTGCGGATCATGCCGGAGTCGGCGGCGAGGGCGGTGATCGCGTGCTCAGCCGCCGTGTCGCCGTCGGAGGCGTTGGTGTCCTCGTACGCGACGTCCAGGCTGTCGCCGGTGATCAGCCGGACACGCAGCACAACCTTCGCCATAAGGTCAGCCTACGCGCACCGTACGCAATTGCCGGCGCATCAAGATCGTTAACGTTCCGTACTTGGACCTCTTGTTATACGGTCGCTGGGTGAGAATCGAGCGTCATTGGTGGAACGGCGACAACACCGTGCGAGGGCGTCGCGACGTTTACATCCGTACCGATGGCGAGTCCTGGGAGGTCGAAGCCCAAGCCGGCGGCGGCGCCGGCCGGTCGAAGATCCATCAGTGCCCGGGCCGGCAGTCCGCGCAGATCCTGGCCGCGGCATGGATGGACGGGCAGAGCCGATGGCAGGTCGTGGCGCCCTGATCGGCCTTACGGGATGGCGAAGAACCGCGGGAACCGCGGCGCCAACCAGGGCCTGCGCCCCCATACGCGCAGCTTGCCGCGTGCGACCAGCGACCACTGACCGGTCAGGCCCGCGGCCAGGAGGAAGAACGACACCGGATCCACCGAGATCACGCAGTCGGCCCGGTGCTGCGGCTGCTCGCTGATCGTGACGGCGCCGTCGGCGACCAGTGCGGTGAGCCGGGCGACGCCGCGTATCCGGAGCTCGAAGGCGGCGCGCAGGTCGCCGACGCCGGCACGGTCGACCAGGCGCGGCATCGTGGCGACGATGAACGGCAGCACGAGTTCGACCTGACGTGGTTGCACCAGCGGCGCCTGCCGCAGGGCCGAGGCGATCGCGCTGCCGTGGCTGAGCGAGTGCGCGAGCATGTACGCGCTCAGGACGCTCAGGGGCAGCGGCCCCATCGGCGTGTCCACCACGTCCGTACCGGGTCGTAGCCGCGCCGCTTGGATGAACGCTTCGGCGTGCAGCGTGACCTGCTCGGCGAGTACGGCAGCTTCGCGTTCGGTGTACTCGGCCAGCGACTGCGCGTTCGCGTCCGCCAGGCCGGCCTTGGTTCCGTCTCCGTAGGGCGACGGCCGACCACCGGCGATGGCCGCCATGAGCTGGTTGGACAACGCGAGATGGGCGGCTGCTTCCCCGACGGTCCAGGACGCGCCGGGAATGGCGATGCCGGTGGTGGGCAACGGGCCGATCAGCTCGGCGATCTGCTTCGCCACGGCAGCGATCTGATCGAGCAGCTCGGTGCCGACGCGTTGGGGTGCCTGGGGCATGAACGGTGATCTTTACTGGTCACGGCCCTGTTGTCCAGAAGTTGGTGTCGCGGCGCCGGGCGCAGATGGGGATACTGAGCCATGGATGGCGGCGCCTTCGCAGAGCACGTTGTGGCTCCGCGGGTGAGTCTTCCGCTCACGACTCCCGGCTCCGAGATACGCACGGCCCGCTTCATCGGGTTCTGCAAGGGATCTGCTCGGCAAGGATGCGCAGCGCCTGGTCGAGAAGCTTGCGGCTGCCCGCAGCTGGCGCGAACGCTTCACTACGCTGCACGACACGTTCGCCGCCCGGGTGCTGGATGCACCGGCGCCGAGCCCCCTGGTCGCCTGGGCCTGGAGCCGGCTGCGGGCCACACACGGTTCGGTCCGGATCGAGGAGCTGGTGAGCGAGACCGGCTTCAGTCACCGGCACCTGGTTGCACGGTTCCGGGACGAGATCGGCGTGACGCACAAGACGCTGGCCCGGGTCCTGCGGTTCGAGCGTTCTGTCGACCTGGTGCGCCGGGCACAGACGTCATTCGCCGAGGCTGCCCTCGCCGCGGGCTACTACGACCAGGCCCACTTCAACCGCGAGATCCGGGCGCTCACCGGCTGCGCTCCCGGGGTGTTGTTCGGCAACTGATCGCCCCGGTCAACTTTGTCCAAGACCCCGTTGCTGGACCGGCCCTACGCTTCCGGCCAATACAGGACCGATGATGCGTTGGGAGAGGTCGAATGCGGGCGTTGATGGCCGTCCTGCTGGTGCTCGCCGCCGGCTGCTCCACCCCGTCCGGTCCCGGATCCGATGGGCGCCCCGGGCGGACATCACCGGCGGCGGCGCCGAGCTCTCCCGTGCCGACCGACGCGGCCGGTGAGCCGTTCGTCCGTCCGCGCTGTGCCGAGCCGGTGGAGAGCACGTATCTGCACGCCAAGGGTGCCGGCAAACGGCTGACGCCGGTCCTGCTGCTCGGCCGGGGCCCTCGAGGTGTCGTGGTCGGCGCGCAGGCCAACGGTGGCATCTGTCAAGTGCTGCCGTTCGCGCAGGACCTGGCCGCCAAGGGGTACCACGTCGCCGTCTTCGACTGGACCATGCTGCAGTACGCCGACAACATGACAACGGCGACCAAGGCGCTGATCGCCGACGGTGCCACCAAGGTGGTCCTCGGCGGCTTCTCCAGGCGGACCGGAAACCGTGCTGACCGTGCCCGGCAGCGAGCACGCCTTGGCCCTCGTCAGCGGCCCGGAAGGCCCGCGCGTGCGAGCAGCGATCGACGCCTTCCTGGCCAAGGTGTTGCCGTCAGTCTGAATCGCACCAGCGGGATCAGCCGCCGGTGCGGTACCCTGGCAGCATGCATATCAGGCGCTTCTCCGCCGCGGCCGCGCGAGCTCACCGCTCGCCGGACGCCGCTGCCTGATCTGCTCCACTCCAGCCGGCGACCGGAAACGGTCCGCCGGCTTTTTTGTGCCGTGGGGTCCGTGCCGGTCCGTCCCGAAAGGGCTCCACAATGGACACTCGCCAGATCGTCGGCACCTTCCTCGAGTTCTTCCGCGAGCGTGGCCACCAGCTCGTCGGCGACGCCACGCTGATCCGCCCGCAGGGCGATCCGGTGCTGTTCACGAGCGCCGGCATGCACCCGCTCACGCCATACATCGAGGGGGTGCCCCATCCGCTCGGCCGCCGGCTGGTCGGGGTGCAACGTTGCCTGCGCACAACCGACCTCGACGAGGTCGGCGACGACACCCATCTGACCGTTTTCCAGATGCTCGGCTCGTGGTCGCTGGGTGACTACCCGGGCACGACGAGCCTGCAATGGGGGTACGAGCTGCTGCGCGACGGGTTCGGCATCCCGCCCGGCCGGCTGCACGTCACCGTGTTCGACGGCGACCCGAGCTCCCTGGAGACCTGGCAGCGGCTTGGGGTACCGGTGGAGACGCTCCACGAGGACAACTGGTGGTCGAACGGGCCGACCGGCCCGTGCGGCCCGGACTCGGAGATCTTTGTGTGGACCGGCGACGGACCGCCCACCGGCACCCCGTCTACCGACCGGCGATGGGTCGAGGTGTGGAACCACGTCATGATGCGGTACCGCCGCAGCCCCGACGGCTCCCTTGGACCTCTCGAGCAGTCCAGCGTCGACACCGGGATGGGCCTCGAGCGGATGGCCATGGTGCTGCAACGCCGCTCGTCGGTGTTCGACATCGACGTCTTCGAGCCCTGGGTGCGAACCGTATCGTCGCTCTGGACGCCATCCAGAATGGTGTACGACCACCTGCGCTCGTCCGTCGTCGTCATCGGCGACGGCGTGCACCCGTCGAACACCGGCCGCGGATACGTCCTGCGTCGTCTCATCCGCCGCACGCTCACGACCCTCTGGCGCGACGACCCGTCCCGCACGCTCGGCGACCTGCCCGTCGAGCCGATCTCCGACACGGTGGAACACTTCGGCCTGACCGTCGACCCGCTCTACGTGCTCGACGTCCTGGTCTATGAGGAACGGCGGTTCGGTGCGTTGCTGCGCCGCGGCCGGCCGTTGATCGAGCGGCTGCTGCAGCGCGGGCCGCTCACCGAGGAGGACTTCCACTACCTGCACGACACTCACGGCATGCCACGCGACCTGGTCGAGGAGATGATCATCGCCCAGCCGGTGTGACGCTCCACGTTGCCGGCCGTACCTGGGTGGAGCACTCCACCCAGGTACGGCCGATCGGGTCAGCAGGTGGCGTTCAGGCCGGCCCAGTTGGCGCGGTCGTTGTAGCCGCCGTCGCCGGCGTCGCCGACCACGAGGTCGAGCACGCGGATGCCGGTCAGGTCGACGTCGACCTGGCGAATGTCGTCGCGGGTCAGCACGCCGCTGTCGAAGACGACCCGGCCGTCGCCGATCACCTGGAAGGTCGACGTGCCGCCCTCGGGTCCGACGTTGCGCACCGCGTCGTCGATCCCGACGATCGCGGTCAGCCGGCTGCACTCGCCGCCGAGGTAGTAGCGCACCGTCGACGGCGACGCCACGCCGAGCCCGGTTGGGTACACCTGGCCGAGCATGCTGATCGGCGACCAGCCACCGACGCTGAGGTCGACCGTCGGGCTCATCCACCCGCTGGTGGCACTGATCCACGTGTGGTGCGACAGCACGACATCACCGTCCGGCGGCGCCGGCGCGACGACAACCCCCGTGCTGGTCTCCTGCCGCAGCCGCCCGTGCCCGACCACGTCGTACGACGTCGTGGCGGTCAGCGTGGCAGCACCGGCAGGGGTGCCGGCCGGAAGGGTCACCGCGAAGGCAAAGGTTGTGGCGTGGCCCGGGGCCAGCACGGCCGGCGCCCGGTCGAGTGAGCGGACCGGCCACCCGGCGGGCGCCGCCAGCGTGACCTGCGGTGCGAGCACCGGAAGCACACCGTCGTTGCGCACCGCCACCTCCACCCGCGCCACGTCACCGCCGGCGACCACGGGCGCCGTTCCCTCCGGCGTCGCCTGGCCGTCGACCTGCGTCACCTGCGGCAGGCCGGCGGTCACGTGCGGGACGCCGGGCCGGCCGCGGTTCGGCTCGACCCGGAACAGCGCCGCGCCGTGGGCCGCGACCGCGGCGCTGATGGTGCCGGCGCTCTCCGTGACCGCGTTGGTCCATGCGTTCTTCACGGTGAACCGCGATCCGGACAGGCCGAGCGACGATGCCTGCGTGGTCAGGATCTTCGGGGCGTCGCCGCGGTTGAGCAGCACCACCGCCCGTGAGCCGTCGGCCAGCCGCTTCACCCACGTCTCCGTCGTGCCGGCGGGCCCGACCCGAACGGCCTGCACACCCGCACGATCCTGGTCGATCGCCACGACGTCGGGGTCGGTGAGGATGTCCACCGAGGTCTGGCTGAGCTTGCGGACATCGCTGCCGATGACCAGCGGCGCGGCGGCCACCGCCCACAGCGTCATCTGGGTGCGGAACTCCTCGTCGCTCATCCCCAGCTCAGGGCCGAGATAGTCCGGGTCGTTGAAGTGCCCCGGCCCGGCGGCCTCGGGGTGCCGCGCGTTCGCGTCGTAGTTGCGCAGCACGTCCTTGAACTTGATGTCGCCGACGAAACCCACGTCCGTGTAGGTCCGCCACGACTGCGCGATCGCCGGCGCGTAGCTCCAGGAGTGCGTCGACTGCTGCTCCTCCGGGTAGTTGCCCCAGTCCGGGGAGGTCACCGGGTTGCAGAGGTTGAAGATGATGGGGCGCTTGCTGGCGTTGTTCGCCAGCGCCTGCGCGAACTGCGTGTAGACGGTCTTCGGGTCGAGGTTGGCGGCGATCCCGCAGAGGAAGTCCACCTTCACCGCGTCGAATCCCCACGCGGCGAACTGGTCGGCGTCGCGCTGGTAGTAGCCGTAGCTGCCGAGTCCGCACCTGCCCGGGATGTAGGGCCCGGCGTCGGTGTAGATGCCGGCCTTCAGCCCCTTGGAGTGGATGTAGTCGACCAGCGGCTGCAGCCCGGCCGGGAAGCGGGACCGGTCGGCCTGCAGGTCGCCGGCGGCCGTACGCGGCTCCGGGTCCTGCCAGCCGCCGTCCAGCCAGACGATGTCGTAGCCGGCCTTGGCCAAGCCGCGGGTGACCAGGGCGTCGGCGACCTCCCGCACGGACTGCTCCGAGAAGTTGCCGCCGAGACCGAAGTAGGTGTTCCACCCCTGATACGGCGTGGGGCTGAGTACCTCCTGCGCTGCCTGCGTGCCGGCGGCGTGTGCGGGTGCGGGCACGACCAGCAAGCCGGCCGTGAGGGCGATGAGGGCGGTGAGATGTCGTTTCACATCGGATCCTTTGCTGCCCGAGCGATCAGGCATGCCGGCCCGTCGTGGCTGCGGACGTAGCGCACTACTCGGTGACCGAGGGGTGCGTCGGTCGTCGGTCCAGTCATGTCGGCGCGCCTGCTGTTGTCCGGGATCCTGTGGCCGGTCACCGGCGCGTGTCAATATTAATTCATAAATTATGAGTTGCGAGGGGTGTTGGGCATGGATGGGCTTCAGGCCGGGGCCTGGTCGGTCATGGCCGAAAAGTCAAGGGCTGCGCGGCGTAGCGTCGGGCCCGTTTACGCGGTAGAAACATCCCACCCACTTTTTTCCCGCCCTGTTACAAGTCCCGGCTCGGTGAGAGCGCTCTCCTCGCCGGACCTGTTCGTCCCGGCCGCAAGACTCCTGAACAGGCAGGCCGATGAGCATCGCTAGCCGACGGGGCGAGAGAGCGCTTGCCCGCCGGCGAAGCACCTCGGCCGCCTGTTCAGGCCGTCTTGACCCGGGCGGACGTTCTCCGCCAACCGTTGCCTGTCCAGCAGGAAGGACGAACTGCATGACAATCCAGCCCCCCGGTAGGCGGGGTCTCGCGAGCCCACACTTACGTCGTCGGCAACTCGGCCGGGCGTTCGCGGTCGGGCTTGCGCTGACCACCGCCCTCGCGACCGCGGGAACGGCCGCCGCCGCGCCGCCCCCCAGCAGCTGGGCCCTCGGATCGAACGTCACCGTCTTCGATCCGAGCATGCCGGTCGGCGACATTCAGGCGACCCTCGACGCGGCCAACGCCGCGCAGGTCGCCAACGAGATGGGCACCGCGCGCCACGCCTACCTGTTCAAGCCCGGAACGTACGGCACCGCGCAGCAGCCGCTCCAGATCAAGGTCGGTTACTACACCGAGATCGCCGGCCTTGGCGCGTCGCCCAACGACGTGGTCATCAACGGCAAGGTCGAGGTCTACAACCGCTGCCTGGAGAACGGGGGCACGAGCAACTGCCTCGCGCTCGTCAACTTCTGGCGCACGCTGTCCAACCTGTCGATCAACATCAACAGCGTCGGCCAGGACGGCTGCCGGGGCTCGGCGGACTTCTGGGCCGTCTCCCAGGCCGTGTCCATGCGCCGCCTCAACATCAGCGGGGCCAACCTGTCGCTGATGGACTACTGCACCGCCGGTCCGCAGTACGCCAGCGGCGGCTTCATCGCCGACTCCAAGCTGCCGTTCGTCGTCAGCGGATCGCAGCAGCAGTGGCTGACCCGCAACAGCGAGGTCGCCGGCTGGTCCAACGGCGTGTGGAACCAGGTCTTCTCCGGTGTCGTCGGCGCACCCAGCGAGGCCGGTTTCCCCGACCCGCCCTACACCACGCTGGACAACACCCCGGTCAGCCGCGAGAAGCCGTACCTGTTCGTCGACGCGCAGGGCAAGTACAACGTCCGCGTGCCCGCCGCCCAGCGCAACAGCCGCGGCATCACGTGGGGCAACGGCATGACGCCGGGCCGTACGGTCCCGCTCACGGACTTCTACGTCGCGAGCCCGTCGGACTCGGTGCAGGTCATCAACAACCAGCTCGCCCGCGGCAAGAACCTGCTGCTCACCCCGGGCGTGTACGACATCGCGCGCAGCATCGAGGTCAAGCGCGCCGACACGGTGGTCCTCGGCCTCGGCCACGCCACCCTCACCGCCGTCAACGGGTCCACTCCGCTGGACATCGCCGACGTCTCCGGCGTCATCGTCGCCGGCGTCACGATCGACGCGGGCCTGACCAAGTCGCCGGTACTGCTGCGGGTCGGCAAGCCGCACGGCAACAAGAAGACCTCGGCCGACAACCCGACGACGCTGTCCGACGTGTACTTCCGCGTCGGCGGACCGCACGTGGGCAAGGCCGACATCGCGCTCGAGGTCAACAGCGACAACGTGCTCATCGACCACACTTGGGTGTGGCGCGGCGACCACGGCGTCGAAGGCTTCACCGACACGCAGCGCTGGAACACCAACATCGGCCGCAACGGCGTCGTCATCAACGGCGACAACGTGACCGCGCTGGGCCTGTTCGTCGAGCATTTCCAGCAGTACAACACCGTCTGGAACGGCGACAACGGCACGACGATCTTCTTCCAGAACGAGCTGCCGTACGACCCGCCGACCCAGGCCGACTGGATGAACGGCAACGTCGAAGGCTGGGCCGCCTACAAGGTCAACGACTGCGTGAAGACCCACCACCTCTACGGCGGCGGCGCCTACGTCTTCAACCAGAACAACCCGTCGATCCACACCGAGAACGGCTTCGAGGTCCCACAGACCCCGGGCGTCCAGCTGCACCACATCATGACCGTCAACCTCAGCGCCGGAACGATCGATCACGTCGTCAACGGCGTGGGCGGCCCGGCCGACACGACCAGAGTCGGCTCGCCGGTCTTCATCGCGCAGTACCCGACCCCGTAAAACAACAGCACCCCCAACCGACCTGACAGGGCCGCAGCCGCACGCTGCGGCCCTGTTCAGTCTCGGGTGGCTTGGGCGCGGTGCCGTCCCCAGTGGAGGCGGGTTCCCGCCGGCTCGGTGGACGTCCCGCGTGCCGGATCAGAGGGAGAGTTGCTGACCGGGGCGGACCAGGTTCGGGTCAGCACCCAGGACATCGTGGTTGCGTTCGTACAGCGCCTGCCAGCCGCCGGGGACGTTCATGCGTTCGGCGATGGAGGCCAGGGTGTCGCCGGCCTGCACCACGTAGGTGCGACCGTCGGTCTTGGGCGTGTCCTGCTGCGTCGGGGCACCACGATCGCCGTTGCCACCGTCACCGTCACCGTTGACGCTGGCGGCGAACGAGGTGATGGCCAGGCCCGTGCCGCCCTGCCAGGGCTCGAATCCGGCCTGGATGCTTGTCAGGTACCACGAGTCGGTGACGCCGCCACGGGTCTTCGTGTCCTATCGATTCGTCGAGTTTGGATGGACTTGGGCGTCGCGTACTCAGGGTCATGAATCAAGTGCGGACCGTTCCCGGTGGGAGTCGACGTCCATCGCCGGCGGCCCTTGTGCGTGACGTACTGTGCCGGCAACTCGATGCTCCTGGTCGAACGAGCTACCGGATGTGTGCGGCGTCGAGCGCCGCTTGCAGCGACTTGATGTAGCCCTCGCTGGTGTACGTGGCGCCGGACACGACGTCGATGTTCGCGCTCTGGGCCGCGAGGGCCTCGTCGTGCAGTTGGGGCACGGCGTAGGCGTTGATCTCGTCGTCGCGGCGCCTCCCGCTGGTCAACTGGAGCGGTACGACGTCGGTGATCCGGCCGTTGGTGATGTGGGCCTGGACCTGCACCGGCCCGTACGGCGTCTGGACCACCTTTCCGTTGACGACGAGCGAGCCGCCGGCTCGCGGCGGCGCCGCGCTGGTAGAGGGCGTGGACGCTCCGCCTGGGTCAGTCGAGCCGGTGTTCGCCGGCCCGGCCGGTGCCGGGCCGGAGACGATGCCGGGCGGGTTGGCGGCTGCTACCGAGGCGGGCGACGGGGTGGCGCCTACGGTGCTGGTGCGGTAGCTGAACAGCAGGACCACGGCGGCGATGGTCGAGACGATCCATAGCGTGATGCGGCGCACGGTCAACCTCCGTCGATGCAAACATTGGGATCACCAGGTAAACCGTTCGAGATGGATGCGCTCGTCCGGCACTCCCGCTCGGCGGGCGGCCGACGCGGCGAGGTCCATCCAGTCGTTCGGCCCGCACAGGTACACGTCGCGATGTGCGATGTCGGGGACGGTGTCATGCAGGACCTGCCGGTCCGACGGGTAGCCGGCGGGCAACCAGGAGCCCCCGTCCGGGCGGGAGCCGAGCAGGTACCACACCCGGATGCCCCGACGGGCGGCGAAACGGTCGAGTTCGGCGCGGAAAATGAGGTCCGCTTCGCTGCGGGCCCGGTACAGCAGCACGGTCTGCCGGGGTGGGAGCTCGTCGAGCAGGGCCCGCAGCGGGGTGATCCCGATGCCGCAGGCCAGCAGCGCGACGCCGCGGCCGCGCCGTCGCGCCGCGACCAGCTGGCCGTACGGGCCCTCGATGAGGACCTTCGTGCCCGGCCGGAGCGCGGCCAGCCGGGCGCTGCCGTCGCCGGCCGCCTTGACAGTGATCCGCAGCTGGTCGCCCCACGGGGCGGCGGACAGCGAGTAGGGGTGGCCGCGCGACCAGCCCGGGCCGTCGAGAAACCGCCACAGGAAGAACTGGCCGGCCCGTACCGGCAGCCGGCTCAGGTTGCGCCCGCGCAGGTACACCGACACCACGCCGGCGCCTTCGCTGATCACCCGTTCGACTTCGAGGCGGTGGTAGAGGCTCCGCCAGGCCGGCAGTGCGAGCCGGAACGCCAGGACGCTACCCGCCGCTACGCCGTAGGCGGTCCACCAGTAGACCTGGGCAAGCACGGAGGACACGAACTCGGTCCCGGTCCACAGTTCGTGTGGCAGCGACAGGCCCACCCCGAGGTAGGCGTACAGGTGCAGCAGGTGCCAGGACTCGTAGCGCAGCCGTCGCCGGGCCGCGCGTACCGAGGTCACGACGACCAACACGAGCGCGGCGGCGCCGGCCGTCGCCAGCAGCATGCCGGGGTACGTGGTGACCAACTGCCACGCCTGCGCCACGACGTCCATATGGCCGGTGCCGGCATAGCCGATCGTGATGAGCACAATGTGGGTGAGCATCAGGTTGAACGACGTGAACCCAACCAGCCGGTGCCAGCGAGCCAGCCGGTCCTGGCCGTAGGTGCGCTCGACCCACGGCACCCGGGCCATCAGCAGGACCTGGACCAGCAGCAGGTCGGCCGACACGAGACCGGCCAGCCGTCCGGCCGAGGTCACCCCGGTCCACAGGCCTCCAAGGTCCTGCAGGCCGCGGCCGTGGACCCACAGCGCGACGACGACCAGCATGGTCAACATCGCGGTCGCGCCGATCGCGTCGCGTAACCAGCCGCTCGCCGACGTGGGCGTGGCTGTCGGGGCAGCCCGGCGCTGTGACCGCCGGGCGGTCGTCATGGACATCGCCGCTTACCTTCAGCGCCCGGAGGCGGGCGCGTCGCTGCCGGCGAGCCACGCCGGCCGGACCGCGATGGCGATCACTCCGATAGCGGCCAGCGGCAGCAGTGCGACCGCGGCATGGACGACCAGTGGGTGCACCGGCAGACCGTTGATCTTGTCGAGCACGCGATCTCCTAAGCGGGCGTGGACAGGTACGGACGCCGGGCGTCCAGGCATTCACCGTGCCCGCGGGATCTTGGAGAATTCTTAGCCCAGCGTGTCACGATCGGCGGGTGACAAAACCGACGCCACCTGCGGTTCCGGTGGCCGACCGCCCCCGGCTGCTGCTCGTCGAAGACGACCCGCAGCTGTCGGACATGCTCATCGACCTGCTCGGTGAGGCAGGCCACACCGTGGAACACGCCGCTGACGGGCAGGCCGGGCTGCATCTCGGCCTGAGCCGCAACTATCAGGTGATCGTGCTGGACCGCCGGCTGCCGGCGATCGAGGGCGTGGACCTGTTACGCCGCCTGCGCAGCAGAGGCGTAACGACCCCGGCGCTCGTCCTGACCGCCCGCGCATCCGTCGCCGACCGGGTCGAGGGCCTCGACGCCGGCGCCGAGGACTACCTGACCAAGCCATTCGACGTCGATGAACTCCTGGCCCGGGTCCGTGCGCTGCTACGCCGTCACACCGACCGGTCCCCGGTGCTGTCCCTGGGCCGGCAGACCCTCGACGTCACCACTCGCCAGGTCCGCGAGCCGGGGGCCGGTGGAGCGGTGGTGACCCTGTCGGGCCGCGAGTGCGCGTTGCTGCAAGTCCTCGCGAGCCGGCCGGCCCGCGCCTTCACCCGTGAGGAACTGTTGTCGCGCGTCTTCGACGAGGCCGAGAGCCTGGGCGCGGTGGACACGTACGTGCACTATCTGCGGCGCAAGCTCGGCCACGGCGTGATCCGCACCGTGCGCGGCATCGGCTACCAGCTCGGCTCCGCATGACCGGCAACCCGAGGTCCGGCGACGACGGACTGCTGGTCCGCCGCGCCGGGCTCGCGATCGCCGCGCAGATCGCCGCCGCGGTCGCCGCGACCCTCCTCGTCGTGGGCCTGCTGGCCTACTCGCTGACCATCCGCGCCGAGCACACGGCCGAGGAACGCGCCGTGCGACAGGCGGCCCTCGCCGCGCGCGACGTCACCGACCCGGGCGCCGGAGTAGTGCTGATCGAGCAACTGCCCGACGGCCCGGTGCGCGCCAGCGACGATGCTCCCGAGGACCTGATCCGCCTGAATCCACGTGCCCTACCGGTCGGCCGCTCAGCAACCCGCATCGGCAGCCGCGACTATGAGGTGTTCGCCGTCGACCACCCGGACGGGCGGCGCGTCGTGGGGATGCTCGACGTCACCACGCGGCGGCAGTCAGGCGAGCGCCTGATCACCTCCCTGCTGTGGGCAGGTGTTGTCGGCGTCGCCGGCGCCGCGCTGCTGGGCGTTCTGTTCGGGCGACGCGCTGTCCGGCCGCTGGGGCGAGCGCTCGACCTGCAGCGCCGCTTCGTCGCCGACGCCAGCCACGAGCTGCGCACACCCTTGGCTGTCCTGCACACCCGGGCCCAGCTGATCGCGCGGCGGCTGTCCCGCGACGCCGGGGACGGCGACCGGCGACCGGCCGACGAGCGCCTCGTCGAACACGTCAGCCAGCTGGTGGCCGACACCCGAGCGCTCGGGGAGGTGGTCGAGGACCTGCTGCTCTCCGCCGAACTGCAGGGCAAGCCCGGCGCGGGCGAGCTGGTCGACGTCGGTGAGCTGGCACATGATCTCGTCAGATCGGTACGGCCGCACGCCGACGAACGCGGCGTCGCCCTGCGCGCGGATGTCGGCGGCGACCAGCCATTGCTCGTCGTCGGCATCCGGTCCTCGCTGCGGCGCGCCCTCGCCGCGCTCGTGGACAACGCCCTGGGGCACAACCACCCCGGCGGGACGGTCACCATCCACGTCCGCCGGCGGGCACACGAGGTGGAGCTGGCCGTCGAAGACGACGGCGATGGCCTCGACCCGGCGCAGGCCGAGCAGCTCCTGCAGCGCTTTGCGCGAGGACCGCAGGCCGGCGGCCGGGGACGCCGATTCGGCCTGGGCCTGGCCCTGGTACGGGAAGTGCTGGACGCTCACCGCGGTTCGCTCACCATCGACGGTCGCCCCGGCTTGGGGGCCCGGTTCACGATGACATTCCCGGCCGCGATGCATACCCCGGACCGGTTGGTGAACCACGCGGGCGACGAGTGAAGCGGATGCGGCCCGGCGGTGCGCGCCGGGCCGCATCGCACGCGCTACGCGGCGGTGAAGGGCACCTTGGTCCAGCTGAGCTGCTGGCCGTGGTGGTCGACGGTCACGCGCAGGTAGTCGTTGGCGTTGTTCGACCCGTCGACGGTGATCCGGGTCAGGTTGGTCAGCGGCTGGCTGACGCCGTAGAACGCGAGCCAGGACGAGCCGGCGGCGAGCGGGTGGTCGGCGTTGAACACGTGGCTGTCGCCGTTGAACAGGTACACCTGGCCGCCGAACGCCGCGGACTCACGCACGATCGCTGCGACGATCGGCTGGAACCCGTAGTAGTTGGCCCACGACGGGTTGGGCACGGTCGGGTCGAACATGTCGGCCTGGGTCAGCAGCACGACGGAGCGTTGGTGCGTGCGCCGGGCCTCGGCGAACGCGTCGTGGATGTGCTGAATGGCGGCGGCGGTACGGTTGAGCACCTCGGCGGTCTGTTCCGGGGTCGCCGACGTGTTGCCGGTCCAGGGCGCGAGGCTGTTGTTGCTGCCGACGATGTGCACCGCGGCGAACTCGACGCCGGCGGCGCTCCAGCGGACGTTTTCCGGAATGCCCCAGTCGGCCTGCGAGTCGACGTGCGCGCTGCGCTGGCCGAGGGTGCGGCCGGGCTGCGCGAAGAACACCTGCCGCAGCTTCGTGAGCCGGTCCAGCGGGTTGTAGGGCCCGTTGTTCGGCCGGTGGCAGTCGGTCCACTCGTTGTCGCCGATCGTGTAGACCAGTGGATCCTTGAACTGGTCGAAATCCTGCTTGATCAGCTGAAAGTAATCGTCACTGCAGACGGTTGACCCGCTCTTGATGTCGCCGAGGTGGTTGACCCATTGCACGTCCCGATCGGCGTTGATCTGCGCGATGTTGGCCGGGAATTGAGCGAGCGCGGCGTCGCCGTACGGGATGTCGCCGATGACGGCGAACGTGTAGCCGTCGTTCTGCGAAGCCGCCGCGGGGGTGCTGAGTGCGGCGACGGACAGCATCCCGGCGACGGCCAGGGCTCCGACTCTGGCGAGGTTCAGCCTCTTCATACACGCTCCTGGTGACTTAACGTCGTTGAACTGTTACGCCCAGCGCGGCCGGGCATCCACCTCTATCCAACTCGGAGCCTGTTAGCCGTGCGCGATCGTCCAGCTTTCGGCGGACCGACGACTGCGTGAACGCTGCCTGCGGCGGCGTGTCGGCGTACGTTGCCTTCGTGTACCCGTTCGCCATCGATCTCGGTACCTCCAACACGGTTGCTGTGCTCCGCGGGGCGGACGGCCAGATCCGCCCGCTGCTGTTCGACGGCCGGGAACAGCTGCCCGTCAGCCGTCTATGCCGATGCGGACGGCGCGTTGATCGCCGGCAATGACGCGGAGCGTCTGGCGCGGGCCGATCCGGCGGCGTTCGAGCCGAACCCGAAGCGGCGGGTCGACGACGGCACGGTCCTGCTGGGTTCCCACACGGTTGCCGTGCCCGACGCGTTGGCCGCGGTGCTGCTGGCGGTCGTGGAGCAGGTCAATCGGGCCGGCCCGCCCGGCCCTGCGGTGCTGACCGTCCCCAGCACCTGGGCCGCGTCCCGGCGCGCGGTGCTCGCCGAGGCCGCCGTGCGGGCGGGTCTCGGCGCGGTGACGCTGATCAGCGAGCCGATCGCGGCCGCCGTCTACTACACCTCGGTACTGCGCCATGAGCTCCCGCCGGATGGTGCGCTGCTCGTCGTCGATGTCGGTGCGGGTACTGCGGATGTCGCGCTGGTCCGCGCCGGAGCGGAGCTGTCCGTAATCGCGCAGCGAGGCCTCGACGTCGGCGGGCTGGACGTCGACGCAGCGCTGGTCGGCATCCTCGGCCAGTTGGTGTCCGTCGACTCGCCCGAGGCGTGGCAGCGCCTCGCGGCACCGGTGACCAATGCGGATCGTCGCGACCGGCTCGTGCTGTGGCAGGAGGTGCGCGCCGCGAAGGAGAGCCTGTCCCGGCTCAGCGTCGCCCCGGTACACGTGCCCGGGCATCCGGCCGATCTGCACCTGACCCGCGAGGAACTCGAGGTCGCGGCGACGCCGCTGCTCGCCCCGGTCGCCGAGGTCGCCGCCGAGATGGTGGCGGAGGCGGGCTTGGATCCGCACGCGCTGGCCGGCGTGTTCCTGGTCGGCGGCGGCGGCCGGATGCCGTTGCTCGGCCGGCTGCTGCACGCCCGCCTCGGGGTGGCGCCCACCGTGACCGAACGGCCCGAGACGGTGGTCGCCGAGGGCGCCATACACGCGCAGGCCGCAGTGGCGGCGGTACCGGGCGTGGCCGGCAGCGGGTCGGCCGCGAGGCGGGCGCCCGTTCGCCGGCGGTGGCTCAGCCCGGCGACGCTGGTGCTGGCGCTGCTGTGTTTTGTACTGCCGTTCGCCACCGTCTCCTGCGGACTGCCGGACGGCTACGGACACGCCAAGCCGGGCGGGACGACGCAGTACAACGGGCTCGACCTCGCGCTGGGCGGCAAACCGGACGTGCAGGCCGACCAACTGCGCCCGGCCGGCGAGTGGCGGGAAGACCGGATCGAACCGCAGCCGCTCTACGCGGCCGCGCTGCTCGTGCTCGGCACGGCGCTGGTCACGGCGTTGGCGCTGACCCGGCAGCGGCGCCGCCGCGCGCTCGTGGCGGGGCTGGGTGCGCTGGCCGGGCTGTCGCTGGTCGCCGGTCAGGCGCTGGTGGTGAACCGGCTCGCCGACCGGATCCGGGAGCAGAGCGCGGTGCCCGCCGGGAAGGAGGCGCGTGACTTCGTGGGGACCGGCGCCGGCTTCTGGCTGACGCTCGTGCTGCTCGCGCTGCTCGTTGCCGGCAATCTCGCCGCACTGCTGCCACTGCGCCGACTGGGTGGCCGCCGGCAGACATGACAACGAGAGCACTGTGGCGACTATTCATGGCCGATCCGGCTGCATTCCAATGCCGACGAGGTGGCGCCGTTCGTGGCGGCTGCGACGTAGCGTTGCGCTGAGGCACGCCGGAGAGGAGGGCACGATGGCCTTCGAGAGGATGAAGGAGTCCGCCAGGCGTGGCCTGGCGACGAGCCGGGCGCGAGTGGATGAGACGCGAGCCCAGCGGCAGCGCGACAAGCTGCTGCAGGATCTCGGCAGGACCAGCTACGCCGAACACACCGGCCATGCGACACAGGAGGCCGTGGCCAGCAAGCTCCGCGCTCTGGATGACTATGAGCAGACGCTTCGCGACAAGCAGCAGTGGCGGGCGAGGGACATCATGCACGCGGGAGCCGAGTGCGTCGACGAGGACGAGACCGTCGCGTCCGCCGCGCGGAGGATGCGCGATCTCGGCGTCGGTTCCCTGCCGATCTGCGGACCGGACGACCGGCTGCACGGCATCATCACCGACCGCGACATCGTCTTGAAGTGTGTCGCCGAGGGCCAGGAGCCCAGCCAGGTCAAGGTGCGTGACCTCACCCAGGGTGAGCTGGTCTGGGTCGACGCCGGCGCCAACGTCAACGAGGTGCTGCGCCGGATGGAGGACCACCAGATCAAGCGGCTGCCGGTCATCGACAACCACCGCCTGGTCGGCATGATCAGCGAGTCCGACCTGGCCCGCACCCTCGACGAGCACCGCCTCAGCGAGTTCGTAGGAAGGGTCTACTCGACACCCTGACGGAGGCACTGGTGACGATTGCTGTGTCGAGCCCGGTTTTCAACGAGGGCGACCAGATTCCTCGGCGCTTCACGTGCGATGGCGTCGACGTGTCACCGCCGCTCAGCTTCACCGGGCTGCCGGAGCAGACCGCTGAGCTGGCTGTGCTCGTCGAGGACCCCGACGCTCCCAGCGGCACCTTTGCGCACTGGGTCATGTGGGGTATCGGTCCGGACCAGTCAGGCCTGGGTGAGGGCGAGGTGCCGACCGGCGCCGCGCAGGGCAAGAACGGCTTCGGGAGGCGGGCGTACGGCGGACCGGCCCCGCCCCGTGGCCGGTCACACCGGTACATCTTCGAGGTACTCGCCCTGTCCGAACCGCTCCGCCTTGCCGAGGGAGCGTCGGCCGGCGACCTGCGGCGGGCGGCGGCGGGGAAGGTGTTGGCCTCGGGCCGCCTCACCGGCCGCTATCAGCGAGGCTGAGCCCCGCATCGACCCGATCAGCCGCCGCCGGGCAATGCCGCCCGGCGGCCCGCCGCACGGCTTGGCGGCTTGTGCGCCCGAGGCGCGGGTCAGTTCCGTCCGCTGTCGTCGCCCGCGCTCGGCAGGTTCGCCGCGAGCTCGTCGACCGGGGTGAGCACCGCCGTGTACGCGGTGCTGGTGAGCGTGCCGTTCTGGTGCAGTTGGTCGAGCCGGTCGAGCAGGTTCGACAGCTCCGCCGCGGCGCGGGCGTCGTCGCCGCGCTTGAGGTCGCGGGCGAGGTTGTCGAGCCGGCGGTTCAGCTCACGTGTGGTACCGCTGTCCAGGCCACCGGCAGCGGCCTGCGCCTGCACGGCGGCGCGGGCCGCGGCCAGCGTCGCCCCGGTCGGGTCGCTCGTCGTATCGCTCGTTGCGCTACTCGGCATATCGCTCGGTGTGTCACTCGGCGCCGCGGTCGTGGTGTCCGCGGACGGCAGGAACTGGGTCGTGTCCGTGGAGGCGGGCGCCGAGGCCGGGTGGTGGGACCGGCCCGGGAGGGTTGCGAGCGCGAACACGACGACGGCGACGGCGATCGCGCCGAGCGCCGCCAGCGCGATTCCGGCCGAGCGGCCTCGTCGCCGGGCGGCCGGCGCGGGTGACTCGCCGAGCACGGGCAGGCTGCGCGTTGCCGGCCGCACGGCGGCGCGGCCGCGGATCGGCGCTTCGCCTCCGAACGCGGGCGGTCCCGCACCGAGCACAGCCGTTGCGGACCTGCCGGCCCCGCCGGCCAGAGCGGCGCGGACCTGCGCCGCGCTCGCCGGCCGGTCCGTCGCGCGCTTGGCCAGGAGCGCGCCGACCAGCCCGGCGAGCTGCGGCGACAGGCCGGGCCGTAGGACCTCTACCGGTACCGCTGCCTGATGCACCTGCTGCCAGGCTGTCTGCACCGGCGAGTCGGCGACGAACGGCGGGCGGCCGGTGAGCATCGCGTACAGCACGCAGCCGAGCGCGTACAGATCGGTCCGGGCGTCCACGGGCTCGCCGAGGACCTGTTCCGGCGCCATGTACGCGCTGGTGCCGATCACGGTGGCGGGGGCGGTCAGCGCGGCCTGCGCCCGGTCGTTGATGCGGGCGATGCCGAAGTCGCAGACCTTCACCCGGCCCTCGTCGCCGATGAGGATGTTGGCCGGCTTCACGTCCCGGTGTACCACTCCGGCGTCGTGCGCGGCCGCCAGGGCGTCGCACACGTGCTCGGCGATGCGCACCGCACGCCGCGGGTCCAGCGGGCCCGCGGCCAGCTCATCGGCGAGGCTGTGCCCCTGGATCAGCTCCATCACGAGGTACGGCGTGCCGTCGTCGACCCCCACGTCGTACACGGCCACGATGTTTGCATGCGACAGCCGTGCAGCGGTGTGCGCCTCGCGCTCGAACCGCTCCGGCAGCGACGGATCGGCGCCGCCCTCGTGGTGCAGGATCTTCACGGCCACGGAACGGCCCAGGCGCCCGTCGACGGCCAGCCACACCTCGGCCATGCCGCCCCGGCCGATGACCGATCGCAGTTCGTACCGGCCGCTCAACAGACGCCCCACCACGGTGCTCAACTCTGACATAACCGCCCGGATCAACCCACGGCGGCGTCACGCTACGTCACAGTGGCCGACCGCTCGGTGTCCTCCTGCCTGGCCCGGGGGAGCGCGGCGCGAATAGTTGACACTGACTATTCAATAGTGGATAGTTAGCACTGACCACAGCGACTGCCAATGCTTGAAGGGACCTCTGCCATGAACGAGACGCAGACCACCAGCCCGGTCCGGATCGCCGCGAACCACGCGGTGACGAAGCGGCTGGGCAACTGGACCACCGAACGACGCTTCCAGGTGCGGGCGCACCACGGTGTCGCGGTCTTGGACCTGCGATCGCCCCACATCCCGGCCGGAGACATTGAGATCGAGATCGACCTCGACCACGCCACGACGAAGCTGCTGGTCGACGACGACGCCGTCATCGACGACTGGGACCTGCAGCGCGCCGGTCGCGGCCGGGTCAAGGACGCCGAGGCCCCGAAGGCGCCCGGCGGCCGGCGCATCGTCCTCACCGGCCACCTGCGCCACAGCGAGATCCGCGTCCACCGGGGCGGCATCGCGGTGCTGTCGGCCATGTTCTCCCGCGAGTTTCTGATCGACCTGCGCCAGGCCCACAAGGACGGCCGGAACCCGACGGTGGCCGATCCGGCGCACACGCCGTGACCAATGCCGATCTAATATGGTGGCTTCCGATCCGGGGGGCATGATGCTTGAAAAGCTCGACACCGGGGTGGCACATCCGGCCCGGCGCTACAACTACTGGCTGGGCGGCAAGGACAACTTCGCCGCTGATCGGGAGTCCGGCGACCTGCTGGCGAAGTCCTACCCCGCGGCCCGGATCGCCGCCCGGGCCAACCGCGCTTTCCTGCAACGGGCTGTGCGGCACCTTGCCGGTGAGGCCGGCATCCGCCAGTTCCTCGACATCGGCACCGGGCTGCCGACCGCCGACAACACGCACGAGGTGGCACAGCGCCTCGCACCGGACGCTCGAGTCGTCTACGCCGACAATGACCCGATGGTGATGGCGCACGCCCGGGCCTTGTTGACCAGCACGCCAGAGGGGCGTACGCGATACATCGAGGAAGACCTGCGCGAGCCGGAGCGGATTCTGTCTCACCCCGACCTGGTGGAGACGCTCGATCTCGATCGGCCGGTGGCGTTGATGCTCGTCGCGGTCGTGCATTTCCTGCCCGACCAGGCGGCCGCGCGGGATGTCGTGCAGGCGTTGCTGCGTGCGCTGCCGTCGGGCAGCTATCTGACGATGTCATGCGCCACGAAGGAGTTCCTCACCCCGGACCTGGCGGCCAACTGGGACGAGACGCTGCGCACCGGTAAGTCCGATGTCTATCCGCGCGACCGGGCCGCCTTCAGTGAGTTCTTCGCCGGACTCGACCTCGTCCAACCCGGCATCGTCGCGGTGAGCGAATGGCGGGCGGACCCGGACGCCGAGGAACAACCGGCGCCGGTCGATGCCTCGATCTTCGGCGCCGTGGGGAGGAAGCCCTGACGTGGGCCGGTTCACTCGGTAGCGCGGGGTAGGAGTGGCCGTCGCGGGGTAGCCGCCGGATCCGTGAGAACCGATGCCCAGGTTTCGCTCAAGCCGGCCCTGGCGGTCGCCATCCTCCTGGCCGGCCTGGGCGTGCTCTCGACGCCGGGCCGGACGCACGCCGCCGAGCCGCACATCGGCATCCAGGTGCGCGACGGCCGGCTCGTCGAGGCCAACGGCAGCGACCTCGTGCTGCGCGGCGTCAATCACGACTTCATGTGGTACCCGGACCAGAACGGCTCGTTCGCGGCCATCAAGGCGGCGGGCGCCAACGCGGTGCGGGTCACCCTCGGCATCGGCCACCAGTGGCGGCGGGCCCAGGCCCGGGAGGTGGCAACCGTCGTCGACCTGTGCCAGAAGAACCGGCTGATCTGCATCTTCGACGCCCACGACACCGCCGGCTTCGGCCAGGACAAGAAGGCGGCGCCGATGGCGGAAGCGGTGCAGTTCTGGCTCAGCCTGCGCGACACGATGGTCGGCCACGAGGACAACGTCATCGTCAACATCGCCGACGAACCGTTCGCCAACGGCACCTCGTGGCCCTGGGTACAGCAGACCGCCGACGCGATCCGCCAGCTGCGCGCCGCCGGCTTCAGGCACACGCTGCTGGTCGACGGCCCCGGCTGGGGCCAGGACGAGTCGTTCATCATGCGCGACAACGCCGAGCGGGTCGTCGCCGCCGACCCCACCGGCAACACCGCGTTCGACATCCACATGTACGGCATGTTCAACACCGCGGCGAAGGTCAACAGCTATCTCACCTCGTTCACCGAGCGCCACCTGCCGATTCTCATCGGCGAGTTCTCCAGCCAGCACCAGTGGGGCAAGCCGGACGAGGACGCCATCATGGCCTACGCGCAGGCGCAGCACCTCGGCTACCTCGGCTGGTCCTGGAGCGGCAACGACAAGCAGTTCAGCTACCTGGACCTGGTCAACAACTTCGACGGCAACAGCCGTACGGCCTGGGGACGGCGCTTCATCGACGGCCCCAACGGCCTTGACACGGACACGCGAGAGGCGACGGTGTTCCGCAACAGTTTGGCTCGTGCCGCCGTCGACCCCAAGAGCCGCGCCCCGCAGGGGCTGACCGTCACGGACGTGACCTCGAGCAGCGTCCGGCTTGCCTGGCAGCGCCGCCCGGACCGGATCGGCGGCACGACGTACGAGGTGATGGCCGTCAACGGCGCGACCGAGAGACGGGTCGCGACGACCAACCGCCCCACCCTGACGCTCAAGGGCCTGAAGGGCTCGACGGAGTACACCTACGCCGTGTACTCCCAGAACCTGCTCGGCAAGCGCTCACCACGCTCGGCCATGGTCGCCGCGGTCACACCCCCGGCGCGCTAGCGGATAAGGAGTGTGCCTGTGGAGATGACCCGATTGGCGAACGAGTCGAGGGAGTACCGCGCCGCTCGCGAGGAGCTGCAGCTCGCCGAGATCGACCTGATGCGCCAGCGCGAGCGGGTGGCCGAGTTGCGCCGCCGACTGCCGACGGGGGCGGTGGTCGACGATTATGTCTTCGAGGAAGGCCCGGCCGATCTGGACGCGGGGGACGAGCCGGTCCGTCAGGTCAGGCTGAGCGAGCTGTTCAGCGGGCCCGATCGACCCTTGATCGTCTATCAGTTCATGTACGGCAAGGCCCAGCGCTCGCCGTGCCCGATGTGCACGATGTGGATCGACGGCTTCAACGCCGTGGTCGACCATGTGTCCCAGAACGCCGATTTCGTTGTCGTGGCCGCGGCCGACGTGCCGACGTTGCGGTTCCACGCCCGGGCTCGCGGTTGGGATCGGCTCCGGCTGCTCAGCGCGGGCGCCGGCACGTTCAAGTACGACCTGGCCAGTGAGGACGAAGCGGGAGCACAGGAGTCGACCATCTCGGTCTTCACGCGGGACGCCGACGGGACGGTACGGCATTTCTACACGAGCCATCCGTGGATGTCGGCCGGCATCCGCGAGCGCGGCGTGGACCTGCACAGCCCGGTATGGCACCTGCTCGACCTGACGCCGGCCGGGCGGGGCGGGTGGTATCCCGAGCTGCGCTACGAGCGCTAGATGTTCTGTCCCGTGAGGTTGGGGACGCGGCTGGCGGGTGGTTGGCCTTTGAGCGCGGTGTGTGCGCGGTGGTGATTGTAGGGTGTGGAGCCAGGGGCCGAATGCTTCGCGGCGTTCGGTCTCTGTGCGGTATGGCCTGGCGTAGGCCCATTCGTCGAGCAGGGTGCGGTTGAACCGTTCGACCTTGCCGTTGGTCTGGGGTCGGTAGGGTCTGGTTCGCTGGTGGGTGATGCCGGTGCTGGTCAGGGTGTCTTTCCAAAGTTGGGAGCGGTAGCAGGCGCCGTTGTCGGTCAGGATGCGTTCGATGGTGATGCCGGCGGTGGTGAACCAGGCGTGGGCGCGGGTCCAGAAGGCGGCCGCGGTCTGCTTGGTCTCGTCGGGCAGGATCTCGCTGTAGGCCAGCCGGGAGTGGTCATCGACGGCGTTGTGCAGGTACTGGTAGCCGATGTTGGGCCGGTTGCTGAGTCTGCGGGGTCGTGCTGGGTCGCGGTGGGCGGATCTGCGCCGGGTGCCCAGTGATCGTCCGTGGGCGCGATGCCCGCCGCCGTCGGGGATGTTGCCGAGTTTCTTGATGTCGACATGGACGAGCTCGCCGGGCCGGTCACGTTCGTAGCGGCGGATGTTGCGGGCAGTGGCCCGGTCCAGACTGCTCAGTCGCGGCACGCGGTAGCGGGTCAGGACCCGATGCACGGTGGCTGGGTTCAGCCCGAGCAGATAGGCGATGCGGGCAGGTCCCCAGCGGCGCAGGACACGCACCTTGATGATGCGTCGTTCGGTGCGGGTCGGGGTGCGGCTCGGGCAGCGCCGGGGCCGGCTGGTGCGGTCGCGCATCCCGGCTTCGCCGTGATCGCGGTAGCGGTCGGCCCAGCGTTTCGCCGTGGTCGGTGACACCTGGAACCGTTCCGCGGCGCGGCGCAGCGGCCAGCCGTCCTGCACGACACAGCGGGCCAGGCGTAGCCGGCCGGTCTCGGTCAACGGTGCGTTAGCGTGTGGCATGAGGGCCTTCTTGGTGCTCGGGGTGCGAGTTTGGTCGCTACACACCGAGCCAGAAGGCCCTCACCTATTGCAAGATCCAACCGCAGTAATCCCTGTCACCAACCTCTGTGGTCAGTACAGCTAGACGTCGTAGTACATGGCGAACTCGTACGGGGTGGGGCGGAGCAGGACCGGGTCGATCTCGTCGCTGCGTTTCCAGGCGATCCATGTCTCGATCAGGTCCTGGGTGAACACGCCGCCGTCGAGCAGGTACTGGTGGTCAGCCTCGAACGCGTCGAGAACCTCGGGCAGCGAGCCGGGGGTCTGCTCAACTTGGGTGGACTCGCCGGACGGCAAATCGTAGAGGTCCTTGTCGATCGGGTCCGGCGGTTCGCTCTTGTTCTTGATGCCGTCGAGGCCGGCCAGCAGCATCGCGGAGAACGCCAGGTAGGGGTTCGCCGCCGGATCGGGTACGCGGTACTCCACGCGCTTGGCGTTCGGGTTGTCGCCGGTGACCGGGATCCGGGCGCAGGCGGAGCGGTTGCGCTGCGAGTAGACGAGGTTGACGGGCGCCTCGAATCCGGGGACCAGACGGCGGTACGAGTTGACCGTCGGGTTGGTGAACGCGCACAGGCTCGGGGCGTGGCGGAGCAGGCCACCGATGTACCACCGCGCGGAGTCCGACAGGCCGGCGTATCCGGTCTCGTCATAGAACAGCGGCCGCCCGTTCAGCCACAAGCTCTGGTGCGTGTGCATGCCGGAGCCGTTGTCGCCGAAGAGCGGCTTGGGCATGAACGTCACCGTGTGGCCGGCCGCCCAGGCGGTGTTCTTCACGATGTACTTGTACAGCTGAAGGTTGTCGGCGCAGTGCAGCAGCGGCGCGTACTGGAAGTTGATCTCCGCCTGACCGCCGGTGCCGACCTCGTGATGCGCCTTCTCCACCGTGAAGCCGGCGTCGGTGAGGTGGGCGACCATCGCCCCGCGCAGGTCCACGAAATGGTCGACCGGCGGCACCGGGAAGTAACCGCTCTTGTACGGGGTCTTGTAGCCGAGGTTGCCGCCGGGCTCCTCCCGGCCGGTGTTCCACCAGCCCTCGACCGAGTCGATGTGGTAATACGCCTCGTTCGTGGCCGAGGAGGAGAACCGGATCGAGTCGAAGATGTAGAACTCGGCCTCCGGGCCGAAGAACGCCGCGTCGGCGATGCCGGTGGTGATCAGGTAGGACTCGGCCTTTCTGGCCACGTTGCGCGGGTCACGGCTGTAGGCCTCGCCGGTGATCGGATCGTGGACGAAGCAGTTCACCGCGAGGGTCCGCTCCGTCCGGAATGGGTCGACGAAGGCGCTCGATATGTCGGGGTACAGCACCATGTCCGACTCGTGGATCTTCTGGAAGCCCCGGATCGACGAACCGTCGAAGGGAATCCCGACGCTGAACACGCTCTCGTCGAACGAGCCGGCCGGCACGTTGAAGTGCTGCATTGCGCCCAGCAGGTCGCAGAAGCGTATGTCGACGAGCTGGATGCCCTCGGCGCCGATGTACCGCAGCATTTCCTCGGAATCGGTGAACATGGGCCCTCCCGGTGTCAGCGCACGCGGCCGAACTGGTCGCGGCGGTCCGGACAGTCCCTTCACCTCAACAGTACAAGTGGCTGGATATCCGACGAAGGCCGCAGGCCAAGAGCCTTGTGTCGGTGGGCGTGGTGTAGGACGTTGCCTGACCGGTGGAGGGCGGGACGACACCCGTCTTCGATAGAGTGACTGGGGGTGCATCGACGAATACACAACGCTAAGGTTGCGCGACGCGACAGCGCGGGGGAGCAGCCAATGCCCGATGACGACGACCAACAGAGTCTTGTCCGTCCGTACATCCGTCGATACGAGCAAACGCGCGCCCGGAACTCGCCCGAAGCGATCCCCGATGGTCCACCGCAACCGACCGCTCCGCCTGCGCAGAGCGACCCGGCGCCGCCTTCGCTCCCTGAGGCCGAGGCCATCGTGGACACCGTGCCGCCCGCCGTGACGGTTGACCGCGGCCGGCGACGGGTGCTCCTCACCGCGGGCTGCGGCGCGCTGGCCTTCGCGCTGGCCGCCGTCGTACTGGCCGTCAGCGTCGGCGGCCGGTCGGGAGGGCGTGGTTCGGACACCACGACGGGCGGGGCGTGGGGCGCCGGCCGGCTCGAGACGGCTCGTCCGCCGAGTCCTTCGGCCGGCCCGAGTTCGCCCGTGGCGCCCGCAACGTCGACGACCCCTTCCTACACTCCGTCCACCAGCCAGTACCGGTCGCCGGAACCGGGATCGGACGACCCCGAGCCAGGTGCTCCGGTCATTTTCCCGGTCTCGCCCACCCCGACGGCACCTTCCACGGCACCTTCCACGGCACCTTCCACGGCACCTCCCGTCGCGGTGAGCCGAACCGGCAGGATCACCAGTGCCGCCGGGCTGTGTCTCGATGGCGCCGGCAACAACAACAACGACGACAGGCTCCGGCTGCGGGAGTGCGACGGCACCGAGGGTCAACTGTGGACCGTCGCCGGCGACGGGACCATACGGGTTCAGGGCAGATGCATGCAGGCGACGCCGGGCCTGGTCCGGCTACGCGACTGTAACGGTGATGCCGGCCAGCAGTGGCGGCTCGGCACCGCAGGATCCCTGGTCAATCCCGCGTCGGGGCTGTGCCTGGGCAGTCCGGCGGGCGGCGCGGGCCGTGGAACCCCGCAGCACGCCGTGGCATGTAACCAGTCCGACGCGCAGCGGTGGACGTTGCCGTAGCGGCGCTCACTTCGCGAACTGCCACAGTTGGTAGTCGTTCGTGGCGGGGCAGAACAGGGTCGTGGTGCTCCACGAGCAACCGTCCGGGCGGATGGTCGCCGTGCCCAGCTTCTTCTCGAGCTTGGTATCGAGATCGAGCCCGCTGATCGTCGCAGAGACCGCACCCGCGACCGGGTCCGCTGACACCAGTAGCGCGCGGTTTTCGTCGACGGCCAGCACCGAGCCCTGGTACGAGCCGACCACCGCACCGGTCCGGGAAAGTACGACGGAGCCGCGCGACTGTTCCTTTTCCTTGCGGGTCGTCACGATCAGGTACAGCTCGCCGTACTGGCCGAGGAACTGGGGCGGCTGGGTGGGGTCGGCGTCGGGCACCGGCGTCCGGAATTCCTGTGTGCCGCGCAGCGTGTTGTACTGCGCGAACTCCCGGGTCGACGGGTCGGTGCCGATCTGGTCGATCACGCAGACCGAGCTGCTCTGCCGGCACCCGCCGATCCAGAGCGGCTTGCGGTTCGCCGGCCCGCGGAACAGCGTCTTCGGGGTCGCGCTCGATCCGCCGGAGCCGTAGCCCCCCTCGACGTAGCTGACCGGGTACTCCTCCTGCGGCGACGCGAAAGCGACGTCGTTCAGGTGCATCCGGCTCACCGGCGCCCCGTCGGCGACGCCGGTCGCGATCTTCTTGGGCTGGTCCGCACCGACCTGCCAGACCGCGCCGCCGGCCGTCACCAGCACCGGCTGCGAGACGACGCCGGCCGGCTCGAACAGTTGCCAGCCCGCCGGCAGCGGGGACCCGGACCCGCCGGGCTTGCCGGTGGCCGAGCTGAGGTACGTCATCGTGTTGCTCTGCCGGTCGAGCCACAGGACGGCCGGGGCGTTGTCGGGGTAGGTGCTGCCGGTGGGCGCCAGGATCCCGTCCGCGCCGACGGTGGTGGCCCATTTCGTGCCGTCGACGTTGTTGACGCCGACGAGCTGCCGTTTGCCGTTCTCCGGTTCGGCGAGCACGACCACGAAGTCGCCGAGCACGTAGGCACGGCTCCACTTCGCGGCGCTGCCGGCCTTCTGCCGCTTCAGGGTCTTGGTGGCCAGGTCCAGCGTCGCCACGTCGACCTCGCGGCCGACCTGGGTGACCGCGTGGGCCTTCTTGGCGGTCAGGAACGCGTCGGCGTAGGCGTCCGGCTGCATGCCGTCCACCGGGATCGTTCCCGCCTGCGCCAGGTCCTGGAACGTGCTGCGCGGCTTGACCAGCGAGTAGACGTAGTACAGCCCCCCGCCGGCGCACCCGGCGACCAGCAGGAGCACCGTCAGTACCACCGGCCAGGCCCGGCGGCGGCGCTTGCGCCCGGCAGGCGGCGGCGGGTACGCGGTCATCGACCTGGTCATCGGGGACGTCGGGATGGCCGAGACCGGCATCGACGCGGCCGGTGTGGCGGACACGGGCAGGCTGGGCAGCGGCATCCCCGACACCGGCAGGCCCGTGACCGGGGTGCCGATGCGTGGATCGATCATCGCCGGCTGCACGGCCGGCATGTGCCGCGCCTGCAGCGGCACGGCGGGCATGCGCTGCGACGGCGGCCCGACCGGCCCGGCCGGCGCCGGCCGGGTGGTCCGCGCGATCGTGGCCATCAGGTCGGCGAGCGCCCCCTCGGCGACCGGCAGCTCCGGCTGCTCCAGCACGGTCGGCGCGATACCCAGCTCGGTGTGCAGCGTCTGGGCCACCAGCGGGATGCGGCTCGCCCCACCGACCAGGAACACCACCGACAGGTCGGCCGTGCTCAGCCGACTGCGCCCGACGGTGGCGGCCATCTCGGCGACGCCGCGCCGGATGAGCGGCCGGGCCAGTTCCTCGAGCTCGTCCCGTGTCACGTGCAGCGAGCCGCTGACGCCTGGCACCGCGACGGTCGCGACCGTCGCCCGGGAGAGCATCTCCTTGGCCGCGCGCGCCTCGTCCCAGAACTGGCGCCGGTGCCGCCGGTCCAGTTCGTTGGCCGGCGCCGAGATCTGCCGCCATGCCTCGGGCGCGCTCAGCTCCAGCTGCCGCCCAAGGTGGCCGACCAGCGCGGCGTCGATGTCCAGGCCGCCCAGGTCCTCGGCACCGCCCCAGCCGACGACGGCGAAATCCGGACCCTCCCGGCGCACCAGCGCCACATCGAGCGTGCCCCCGCCGAAGTCGAACACCGCGATCGTCGCGCCGGGCGGGACGGGCCGGCGCATCACGTCGGTGAAGTACCGCGCCGCCGCGACCGGTTCGGGCAGCAGCCGGACCTGCGGCCAGCCCGTTCGCGCGGCCGCATCCTGCAGGGTCTGCCGGCGGAGGCTGCCCCAGGACGCCGGGTACGTCAGGACCGCGGCCGGCAGGAACCCGACCGCCTCGGCGGCCGCCCGCGCGACGGCGCGCAGGACGGCGGCGAGCAGGTCGGCGACGGCCAGCTCGCGGCCCGCGAGCAGGACCGCACCGTCGTCGATGCGCCGCTTCGGGTTGGGCTCGTACCCGCCCGGGTCGACCTGCGCCATCCGCTCGGCGTCACGGCCCGCATGGATGTTTCCCTCGCCGTCGACGTAGACCGCCGACGGCAGCACCGGGCGGCCGTCCACCAGCAGGGGCCGCGTGCGCCCGTCCGGCCAGCGCAGGATCGCGACCGTGTTCGAGGTACCGAGGTCGATGCCGACCGCATAGCCCGTGCCCGCCACCGGTGCTGTCACGCGGAGGATCGTACGCGGCCGGGTGCTTCCGGACCGGCCCGTCGTGCGCTGGTCAGGTTGCGCCTGAAGCGCCGCTGGTTCTGCCGATGGTGCTGCTCGGCCCGTTCGGCGGCGGCGCAGTGCCTTCGTCTCGCCGACGAACTGACCACCGTCACGGCCGACGACACCCGGGCACTGGCCCGGCGCGCCCAGCTGCGGGTCGGACCGGCCACCTCCGGGCCGGCCGACGCGCCGGCGCCCCAGCCGGACCTGCGGTTCCGGCTGACCGACCGCGAGCGCGAAGTCCTCGCCCTGGTCGCCGAAGGCCGCTCCAACGGCCAGATCGCCACGGCGTTGTACATCAGCCCGAAGACCGCCAGCGTCCACGTGTCCAACATCCTGGCCAAACTCAACGTCTCCACCCGCACCGAGGCGGCCACCCACGCCCACCGTCTCGGTCTGCTACACGCACACTGACGCGACTTCTATGCTCTCGCGGTGACCGCTGAGTTGGTTGAAGCCGCCAATGGTTGCCCGATGATGCGCCGCGCCGTGGCGCTGGCCGCTTGGGTCGGGGACGGGCGCCCGGTGACCGCGACGGGCGTGCTCAAGCCGGTGGACATCCCGGGTGCCATGGCGGCGATGGGCCTTGCGGCGCCGGCCCGCGTCCGCACCGCCGCCGACGTCGAGGCGCTGCATCGGCCGTGGGTGGCGGCTCAGGCGGTCGGGCTTGTCGAGGTCGGCCTGGGCCGGGTGAAGGCCACGGGTGGTACACCGGCGAATGGTTTGGAGCCCTGGTGGACCGCGCTGGCGGCGGTGCTGCGGGCGGAGTCCCACGACCGCCAGGCAGAGGGCGCGTCCGCGCTGTGCCGGATGCTACTGGCGGTGCTGGCCGGCGAACCGCCCCTCGACGACATCGAGGATCTCGTCAACGAGCGGCTGCACAACGCGGCGGGCGGCTGGCTCATCGGCGCGGCCTATCAGGCGTTCCGGCGGGGCGTGATGCCGGTCGATGCGGCCGCGGAGCTGCTGGGCGAGTTCGGCGCCGTCGACGACGAACAGCGGTTGACGGCGCTGGGTCGGTGGGCCGACGAGCGATTCGCTGCGGCCGCGCCTCAGCCGGTACCGGCGGATCTTGCGGCTGCAGATCTCCTGAACCGGCTGGTGGGGCTGGCCGAGCGCGAGGCGTGGGACGTGGTCCGGCAGTGGCTCGCCGGCCGTGACGTCCAGCAGGCCGTGGCCGAGGTGCTGTCCGCCGCCGAGCAGGCCCGGCCCGCCGCCCGCGTCGCCGGGATCGATCTGGTCGGCGGGCTGGGCGCTGCGATGCGGCCGCTGTGGCGCTCGGCGCTGAAGCGGCCGATGCTGGCTCCGCACGCGCGGGCGGCGCTGGCGTCGTGGGACGCACCCGGTCGTGCGGCCAGCGAGGCGGACCAGTGCTGGCTGGCGGTCGAGTACGCGCTCGCCGTCGAGGATCTCGAGGAGGCCTGGCATCTCGTCGACGACTTCGGTGGGCCGCGGGTCGTCGACGCCAGTACGCACCCGGACGCCGCCGCGCTGCTCGAGGCCTTGAACACCGCCGGGCGTCCGCCGTGCCGGGTGTACCAGCTGAAGGTCGTGCTCTCGAACGTCCGACCACCGGTGTGGCGGCGGCTGCGCGTGCCGGCGGCCCTCCCACTCGACGCGCTGCACTACGTCATCCAGGCGGCTTTCGGCTGGCACGACGATCACCTGCACCTCTTCGAGGCCGGTCGGCAGCGCTACGCCGACGTGGACTTCAAGTTCGACGAATGCGACGACGAGTCCGGCGCGCGGCTGGCGAAGGTCCTGCCCAACGGGGGCACCATGACGTACGTCTACGACATGGGCGACTGGTGGGAGCATCGGATCACCGTCGAACGCGTCGACGAGCTTGACGACCCGGCCGTCGATGTCGTCATCGTGTGTGTCGGCGGGCGCGGTGACGCGCCGGTCGAGGACTGGAACCCGGAGGACGGCCCGAACACCAGACCGTTCGACGTCGATGCGATCAACCACAGGCTCACGGCATTGTTCGACGGGTTATAGCCGCTCCTCGCAGGGCAATGTCGCCTCCGCCGGTCGTAGGCTGTCGGGGTGAGTCCGAAGAGTCGCGGGCGCCCGGCCGGCCGGGGCAAGGCGAAGACCCGCCGTCAGGAGCCCGTCCGGTCGCTGCGGCCCTCCGACCGTCTCGTCCGGGCCGCCCACGATCTGCTCACGTACACCGATCCGCTCGACGTCGAACAATGGGCCTCCGGCTGGCTCGGCCAGGCCTGGCTGGCCGCCCCGCTCGACGACAGGGAGCCCGAGCGGGCCCTCTGCCTGGAGGTCGTCGGCCGTTGCAGCACCCGCCCGTCGGCGCACGGGCTGGCCGCCGTGGCGGCGCTGCGCAGGGTCGCCCCGCCGAGTGAACACACGCTGCTCGACGAGACGATCGACATACTGCGGCAGTCTCAGCCGGCGCCACCGTGGCTCGACGCGGCATTCGCCCCGGTGCGGGCCTTGCGCGCCGTCGACGTGTACGACAGCGAACGGGTCCTGTTCATCGAGTACGGCACGCACACATTGTTCGCGGAGATCCTCGCCACCGGCGGGACGCTCGTGGAGAAGTTGTCGCTGCTGCAGGCCGGCGCAGCCGAGGCGTGGGACGGGGTGCGGGGCCCCGGCGACGTGCCGATGCCGATCGAGGAGGTACCAGTCACCGACGCATTGGCCGACCTGGCCGACTCGCTGCGGTACAGCGACATGGTCTGGCCGCGCCACGACGACGAGGACTTCGTCGACCTGCGGGCGCTCGCGTGGGCGCGATCCCGTGCGTACCTCCCTGAATGGCCGGAGTTCGAGCCCCTCGCCGACGAGGAGCGGGCTGCACTCGTCGAGGCATTCGTCGAGTTGACGACGGACTCCGAGGCCCACCGGAGCCTCGCGGACCTCTTTCTCGACTACGGCGACGGGTACCTCAACAATCGCCCGTTCGGCTGGGACCCCGACGCGGTCGCGATGTTCCTCGCCGACTGGCTGCCGAGGAAGGCGTTCCTCGACGCGGACGAGCGGATCGCCCTGCCCGACGCCCTCCGCAGCTGGTTGCGATTCGCGCTCGAGCGCCGTGGCGTCGCCGACGAGTGGATCACGCCGGTGATCGCCATGGTCGACGAGTGGCTGCCTCAGTTCGAGCACGCGGTCGACGACGAGACGTCATGGGGGCCTGCGCAGCAGATCGCCGCCGAGCTGCAGGCCCGCGGCATCGACCCCCGGGACAAGGACGCCGTCGACGGGGTGATCGGCCAGCTCAACGCCGAACGCCTCGCCAACCGCCTCCGTGACCCATCGGGTGATTTCCCACGCTGACAAAAAGCTTTGGGCCGGCCGATGGCTGGGTAGGCCCAGACCCAGGGTGCCGTTGAGGCGGGGCGCCTAGCACTAGGCCTAGCGGTTGGCCTATTGTTGGATCGTGACGTCCGGATACGACCTCAGTCGTGTTGACTCGCTCGGCCAGCGGCGCGCTGAACTTCGTGCCGAGCTGCAGCGCGTGAACGACGAACTCGACGCAGAGATCGTCCAGGCCGCCCAGCATGTGTCCCAGGCCGAACTCGCCCGCCATAGCGGCCTTACTCGCGAATCCATCGCCCAGAAGGTGCTGCCGCCGCACCGGCGGTGGAAGCGCGGCGCGCGAGGCAGGGGCAAGGCCGCACCGGCGCTCGCGCCGCCCGCCGACTACACGCCTTACGGTGAACGGAAGCCGGTCGTCGTCGCGGACAGTCTCTCCCAGCTGAGGGGGCCGGTGCGGGGCACGGTCACGCTCCCGAGTCATCTCGACTGGTCCGGCCACCCGGTCTACGACCTCGATGACCCTGAGCGGCTGGTCACCATGTACAAGGTCGTCCTGCAAGAGGCGCAGAGCGTCGATGACCTCGCCATGTGGCTGAACGGCGAGAGGCTTGCGGCTGAATGGACCGGTATGTACCTGCCGCCGAAGGTCCGTCGGCTCTGGGAGGCCCGGTTTCCTCAGCTTGGTCACCCCGACGCCGGGCAGCGATAGCCTGTGCATCCCTTCCATGAACGGCTCGCTCGCATTGGACTCGCGGCCGCTGATCGGTACGGTTTCGCCTGGCGGGCGGCTATGCCGTCCAGGCGGCTGGCCTTCTCGACCGGCTCCGCGAGGACGTCGATCTGTTCACGGCATGGAATCGGCCGACGAGTTCGATATTGCCGTCAACGCAGTGGTGAATGCCTATGGCGACGACGGCCTGGACGCGGCGGTCGAGCCTCAGCACGGAGTGACCGGCCGAGCGCTGGACGGTTTGCGCGCTCGGTTCACCGAGTTGCGTAACAACCTGACCGGCATCAGTCAGTCCTGACGCGAACCTCCACATCGCCTTGTCAGCCGGTCGGCCGGATGTTGTTGTTGAGCCGGAAACGGTTGCCGGGGTCGAAGTCCCGCTTGACCCGGGCCAGGCGGTCGAGATTCTCGCCGAAGGCCGCGCGTCTGCTCGCGCTGTCCAGGTCCGGGTCGCCGCTGAAGTTGAGGTAGGTGCCGCTCGCCGAAGGCAGGCCGTTCACCTCGTTGAACGCGTCCCGCACCCACTGCACGTCGGCCTCGGTGTCGGCGGCGTCGGTCCAGTTGCCGTCGATGCTCACGATGTACGCCGCGCTGCGGTCGCCGAAGGCGGTGTCGTGGATTCCCGGCCGCTGCACGGCACCGCCCATCTGCGGCACGTGGACCATGGTCTGGGGATGGGGCCGCTCGAGTCCTCGGCGCAGCACCACCTCGAGCACGTCGTCGCCGAGCTCGCGGACGCCCACCGACTTCCAGTAGCTGAGCAGCTGACCCTTCGGGAACATCCAGTCCAGGAGCCGCTGTACGTCCCGGAACGGCATGGGGCCGGTGAGATCGGCGAGCGGCGTACCGAACTGGCCGATCGGCCTGAGGATCTCCGTGGCTTCGTCGGGCGGACCCGCATACACGGCCGCGGTGATGAACACGTCCCGGTTGTGCACCTCCGGCGGCAGCAGCGGCGAGGCCGGCATCGACCAGAACATGGCCCGGCCGGTGACCTCGTCCGGCAGGCCGGTCGTCCAGGTCCGCCAGGCCGGCAGGATCTCCTCCGCATCGGCCGCGGCGTACATCGCCAGCCCGTACATGACGGTCGGTCCGACCGGATGGGCATGGAACTCGAAGGCGGTGACGACGCCGAAGTTGCCACCGCCGCCGCGAAGGGCCCAGAAGAGCTCCTCGTGCTCGGTCGCGCTGGTGCGAAGGAGCGCACCGTCGGCCGTGACGATCTCGGCGGCGGCGAGGTTGTCGCAGGTGAGGCCGTACTTGCGGTGCAGCCACCCGAGCCCGCCGCCCAGCGTCAGGCCGGCGACACCCGTCGTCGACACGACGCCGCCCGGAACGGCCAGGCCGAACACCTGGGTCTCCCGGTCGACGTCTCCCCAGGTCGCCCCGCCCTGGACGCGAACGAGCCGCTCGGCGGGGTTCACCCAGACACCCCGCATCGCCGAAAGGTCGATCATCATGGCCTCGTCGCAGGCGCTGTGCCCCGCGATCCCGTGGCCACCGCCTCGCACGGCGACCAGCAGATCGCGTTCGCGCGCGAGATTCACCGCGTCGATCACGTCCGCCGCTCCCGAGCACCGGGCGATGAGCCCGGGGTGCCGGTCGAACATGCCGTTGTGCACGACGCGACTCTCGTCATACCCGGGATCACCCGGTGTGATGAGCGGACCCTGGAAGGCCGCGCGAAGTGCATCGAGCCGCTCGTCGGTGACGGCCGTTTCGCCACCGTTGAGCCTGCGGAGCCGCACCGTCATCGCTGCACCATCACCCGCAATCCAGGCCTTAAACGACCGGGCCTGGGTGACCGATCCGCCATCGCGGACGGCGCCGTCTGGGGAGAATCGACGGTATGAGCAACGACCTGGTCGAGTTCATCGAGGCGCGGCTCGCCGAGGACGAGTCGCTGGCCAGCGACATCTCGGGGGGCGGCTACACGGTGCAGGTGTGGCACGTCAAACCGGACCAGCCGGGCGGCTGGCGCGAGATCCGAGCGTTCAACCGCGCCTACGTCACGGACCCCGCACCGGCGTACAACGATGGCGGTGAGCTGGTCGCGGTCGTGCCGGGCGGTCGCAACCAGCACATCCACATCGCCAGTCACGATCCCGCCCGGGTGCTGCGCGAGGTGGCGGCCAAGCGGCAGCGGCTCGAGCGGCACAAGCCGGGCTATGCCAGCGGTCAGGTCGAGTACGGCCAGCACCACGAGATCTACCGGCGCGACGACGGCAAGACGATCGAGGTACTGGTGCAGGACGACGAGCCGCGCAAGCCGAACTGGTGCCGCACCTGCGCCGAGCCCGCTCCGTGCCGGGAGCTCCGCAACGACGCATCGGTCTGGTCCGACCACCCCGACTTCCCCGAATGGGCCGTATAGCCCGGGGAAGGGCCAGCCGGGCGCGACGACCTCTGCGCTGCGACGACGCCCCGCGGAGTCCACGGAGCCGTCATGCCGGCCGGGGCGTAGTTCAGCGCAGCAGAAGATTGACCGCCATGGTGCAGATGACGGAGAGCAGCAGCGAGGCCAGGACCATCAGCAGACAGCCCAGTGCGCCACCGAGTGGCCGGACCTCCACGTTGCCGATACGCATACGTGCTTCATACCCGGGCGCCGCGAGGATCACCCGTCCGGTCCTTGAGACAGCGCTGGGGCGGGCCTGGGCCGGCCCGCCCCAGGACGAACGGACGCGCTAGTGGCTCGGCTGCGTGCTGGGCCGGCCGGTGGGGTGGTGACTGGGCGTGCCGGTCGGCGCGCCGGTCGGGTGGTCGGTGTTCGCCTCGGTCGGGTGCTCGCTGGGCTGGTTGCCCGGCCGGGCGGTGGCGCTCGGGGAGGCGAGGACGTGGGTGCAGTACCCGTCGACCTTGTCCTTACCGCCGGCGGCGGTGATCAGGGCGCCGAAGGCCGGGTTCTCCAGGGCCTTGCCGTGCTCGGCGCCTGCGCCGGCGGTGTAGGCGTGGCAGAGCCCGACCAGCGACGGCGACGGGTCGGCGCTGGAGGCGCCGTGGTGCGACGCCGAAGGGTCCGCCGACGCGCGGGAAAGGCCGGCCGACGCGGCCGGGTTGGCGTGGTTGTTCAGCGGGTTCGGCAACGCGCCGGTGGTGGCAGCCAGGGCCACCCCGCCGCCGACGACGATCGTGGCGATGGCGGCGGCTTTGACGGTGAGCAGCTTGAGCAGTGCGGTCTTGACCACTGATTGTCTCCGTGGATGTGGGACAGGACGTAGCTGAGCGGTCCTGAACCCATCCACGGCCTGGTCCAGCCCGGCGAGCTCGGCCGGGCGGGCTGGCCCGGCTGACGCGGCGAGCACGGCGGCCAGCAGGTGGTACTGGTCGTCGACAGGGTCGCCATTGGCACCGGCGAGAAGGCGCTCGGCGGTGCCAGTGGTGAGGCGGAGGGTTCGACGGATGCTCATCTCACCTGTTTCGGCGCGGGGGCGGAGTCGGGTGTTACACCCGGCCGGACGGAGTCATGCGGGTGTTCCTCGAGCCACGCGGCGAGCCGGCGCAGGCCACGGTGCGCGGCGACACGGACCGCACCGGGCCGCTTGCCCAGCACGTGGGCCGCGCTCTTGGCGTCGAGGCCCATGACAACCCGCAGCAGTACCGCCTCGGCCTGATCGCGCGGCAGCGCGGCGATCGGCGCCACCGCCCGGTCGGTCGAGATCGCCTCGACCGCCTGCTCGCCGGCGTCGGGCTGGGTGGCGGACAGCTCCACCAGCTCCTCGATCGCGGTGGACACGGCCGGCCGGGACCGGTGGTGGCGCAGGTGATCCAGGGCGCGGTGCCGCGCGATCGCCGCCGCCCAGCCGCGGAATCCGGCGGTGTCCCGTAGCTTCGGCAGGTCGCGAGCGATGTGCAGCCACGCCTCCGAGGCGACGTCCTCGGCGTCATCGCCGACCAGCGCCCGCAGATAGCGCAGCAGGCCCGGCTGTACCGCCACGTAGAGCGCCGCGAACGCCGCCTCGTCACCCTGCTGCGCCGCAAGCACCCACGGGCGCAGTTCCTCCGGCGCGCCCTCCGCGCGGCCGAGCCCGGTCCGGACGTCGGTGCGCCCGGACCGTTTCACGCCGAAGGACCGTCCTGCCCCAAATGACAACAACGCCACAAGCACCCCATTCGGACGGATCGGTTCCAACGTCCGGTGGATACGGCGCGGCGCCCGTCGCCAGCGTTACACCTGACGGCGGACCGGCGGTTGGCTCGACGCTCGCGCATCGCGGCCACCGGCGTCCGAACGGGACCGGTACTGATGAACCGCTCGAGGACCAGGCGCTGATGACCGATCCGGCAACGCGGACCGACTTCCGCCCCGATACGAGATCCCCTCAGGGCGTGCCGACACGGCGCAGAACGCCCGCCCGTGCGTGAAGATGGCGGCAAAGCCCCGCCGCGCGTTGCCGGCGACCGCCGGGCGACCCCGAACCCGGATCAGGGTTTGGCGGCCAGGGGCGGGCCGGGGTCCGTCCCCGATGCGTCTGGGGCGCTCGCGAGGCCACGATGAATGCATCAGATGTGGTACCTCGAACAAGGAGTGAAAGTGGAAACCGTCTACGGCTCGATGCGCCAGCACGGCCTGGTCCGTCCGACGAATGGTCGTCTTCTCGGGGGTGTCGTCGCGGGTCTCGGCCGGCGGTTCGGCATCGACCCGTGGCCGGCGCGGCTGCTGTTCGTGCTGATCCTGCTCGCCATCCCCGGCTCGCAGATCCTCATCTACCCGATCCTGTGGATCCTGATGCCCGCCGAGCAGTCGACGAGCCCCGTCACGCCGCCGGCCGCGGCGACGCCCGCCGTCTGACCGACGTTGATTCGAGCCCGCCCCGGCAGCGCGAGCTGCCCGGTGGCGGGCCGGGTCATTTCAGGGGGCAGAGGGACTCGTGCCGGGAACCGGGACGGCTGAGGCATCGTCGTAGGTGTATGGGGGACAAGAAATCGAGAGTGTTTGTCTGGGTCGCTGCCTCCGTGTCCTGCGCGATGCTGCTGGCCGCCCTGGTGCTGGGGCTCGACGGGCGAGGACCGGCCGCGTCGGTGGTCTGTGACGAGGAACGTATTGCGTACGCCCACGAGCCGCGGCCGGTGCAGGGGCTTGCCGACGACTCGACGCTGCGGGTAGGGGACGCCCGCGCAGTCGGCGGGAACGAAGATCCATGGGGTACGTGGTCGCCCAGGCTGATGGGGGATGCATCGCTGGTCTCAATGCGGGAGGTCACCTATCCGGACCACCGGCGATGCGGCCGGGCGATCGGCGGCTACCGCTACTTCGTGATCACCATGCTGCGAGCGGGAGACATCGTAGTGGTGGCCAAGCAGGGGCGCGAGGAGCGGACGATGAGGATCCGCATTCTCGAGAAGGGCGCCTAGCACCACGGCGCGGGTGGGGAGATGAGGACGTACTCGTCGGCGCGGTAGGTGACGGTGCCGGTTTCGGGTGTCGTGACCTCGAACATGGCGATGCCGGGGCCGCAGCCGATGGCGTCGTACTCCTCCAGCGTCATCGGGCGGGCGGTGACTCGTGCGTCCAGCGGGAGCTCGATCGCGGTCGGGATCACTTCCGCGCGGACCTTCGCCAGCTGGCCGCGGTGTCTGGAGACGTAACCCTCGCGGCTCAGGACGGATATGGCGTCCCGAATGGTGTCGACGCTGCAGCCGAAGTCCTTGGCCATCCCGGCTTCGCTCGGCAGGCGGGCGCCGGGCGGGTACAGGCCCTCGTGGATCC
This sequence comes from Dactylosporangium darangshiense, assembly GCF_039537565.1. Classification (NCBI taxonomy): domain Bacteria; kingdom Bacillati; phylum Actinomycetota; class Actinomycetes; order Micromonosporales; family Micromonosporaceae; genus Dactylosporangium; species Dactylosporangium darangshiense. Next base: position 16,511 of record NZ_BAABAT010000001.1, on the reverse strand, counting down.
GCTCGCGCAGCTTCTCGGCGACCTCACGGTACTTGACCGGCATGACGGAACGATAGCCATACGGCCATCTGGTGTAAAGGCCAGATGTGCCATGTCCGTCCTGTCGACGCGAACCATCCCGCTGAGTGACGCGCACGGCCATCGCGATGGGTACCGGGCGTCGGCATCCGACGGCATCGGGGGGCTCGACCATGACCAGGCGGACGTCGCGTTTGCGGCAGTTGCTCAGTGCTCCGGAGATCCTGGTGGCGCCCGGAGCCTACGACGGGACCGGCGCACGGCTGATCGAGGCGCTCGACTTCCGGGCGGTGTACGTCAGCGGATTCGAAACCTCCGCCAGCATGCTGGGGCTGCCCGACGTCGGCTACTTGACGATGACGCAAATGGTGACGCGGGTCGCGACGATCTGCGACGTGGTCGACCTGCCGGTGATCGCGGATGCCGACACCGGGTACGGCAATCCACTCAACGTCCGCCGTGCGGTCCAGGCATACGAGAAGGCCGGCGCCGCGGCCATGCACATCGAGGACCAGACCTTCCCGAAACGGTGCGGGCACATGCTCGGCCGCAACGTCATTCCGGCCGGCGAGATGGCACAGAAGATCAAGGCGGCGGTCGATGCGCGACAGGATCCCGACTTTACGATCATCGCCCGCACCGACGCCCGGACGACCAAGGGCCTGGCTGAGGCGATCGACCGTGGCGCCGCGTACCACGAGGCCGGCGCCGACATGCTGTTCATCGAGTCGCCCGAGACCGAGGACGAGATGCGGCGCATCTGTGCAGCGTTCCGTGGCATCGTCCCCGTGCTGAGCAACCAGATAGAAGGTGGTCGTACGCCGCTGCCGGGCGTCCGGAAGCTTGAGGAGATGGGCTACGCGCTCGCGATCTTCTCGCTCGGAACCGGGTTCGCCGCCGCGAAAGGCATGAAGGACTATCTCGACGTTCTGGCCGCCAAGGGCGACACCCGCGAGGCCCTCCATGGCATGGTGCTCTTCGACGATTTCAACAGGCTGATCGGTCTGGACGAACACGCCGAGCTCGAAAAGCGCTACCAAGGCGTGGACTGACGGCCTACCGGGCCGGTGGGGTGATGAGGACGTACTCGTCGCCGCGGTACGTGATGGTGCCGGCTTCGGGTGTCGTCACCTCGAGCATGGCGATGCCCGGGCCGCAGCCGATGGCGTCGGACTCCGTCAGGGTTATCGGGCGGGCGGTGATCTGCGCATCGGGCGGGAGCTCGAGCACGGTCGGCGCCGGTCTCGTGCGGACGATGGTCAGGTGGCCGCGGCGCCTGAGGATGTAGCCCTCGTTGCTCAGGACGGCCATCGCGTCGCGGATGGTGTCACGGCCGCAGCCGAAGTCCTTGACCATCTCGGCTTCGCTCGGCAGGCAGGCGCCGGGCGGGTAGCGACCGTCCTGAATCTGCTGGCGCAGCTTCCCAACGATGTCACGGAACCCAACCGGCATGTCGCGACTATAGCCATACGGCCATTTGGTGTAAAGGCCATACGTAACGAGTTCCAACCCCGGCGGGCCGTTGTGGCATGTACTCGTGTGACGGCGTCGGGGAGGAGTCGGGTGGTTGACGAAGACGGGTTTCGCGAGTTCGTGCGGGTGCGCCTGCCCCGCCTGTCGCGGGCCGCGTACCTGCTCGCCGGCGGGCATGCCCAGGCCGAGGACCTGTTGCAGGGGGCGCTGATCAAGGCCGCGCTCTCGTGGGGGCGGATATCGAAGGCCCAGGACCCCGAGGCCTACGTTCGCAAGATTCTGTACCACGAGCACGTGCGGACCTGGCGGCGGCGGCGATGGCTGGAGCACTCGACCGACCGCGTGCCGGAGCGGGCGCAGCAATCTGACGAAGTAAGTCAGACCGTCCTGCGGGTCGTGCTCCAGGAGGCGCTCGCCAAGCTCACGCCCAGGCAGCGCGCCGTCATCGTGCTGCGGTACTTCGAGGATCTGTCCGAAGCGGACACCGCCCAGGTCATGGGGACCTCCGTGGGCACGGTCAAGAGTCAGACCAGCCACGCGCTGGGGCGGCTGCGCAAGCTCGCGCCCGAGCTCGCCGAACGATTTGTGGAGGTCGGATCGTGAGCGGGCTGGGAGATCTGCTGGATCAGATCGCCGACGGAGCGAAGGTCTACGACGTCACCAACGTGGCCGTCCGGAAGTCCAACAACCGGCGGCGACTGCGCACCTTCACGAAATCCGCGGTCGGCCTCGTCGTCCTGGTCTGCGTGGCGGCGAACGCGCTGCCGTTCATCCTCCGCGGTGGGGGCATGGGGCGGCCGGAAGGCGGGCCGGGGCGGCTGGACGGGGAGCCGCCGGCCGTGGTCCGGGCCCTGCTCGACTCGCCCACCCGCGGGTCCCTGGCCGGCGACATCAACTACGTCAAAGCGGTGGTCGACCGGATCGCCGACGACCCGGAGCGGTACGGGCTGCCCGGGGACCGTGCGCGGCTGCGGGTGCTGTTCGCCGGGGACGTGCCGGGGAACCGGCGGCTGGTGATCGCCGCGGGGGCCACGGGCGCGCCGCGGGCGATCACGTTGGACGGCGCCGCCGGCGCTGCGGCCGGCAAGCTCGAGCTGACCGGCTGGACCGACGTCGAAGAGCCGGTCATGCGGCAGGGCGGGCAGGGGTACGCGCTGGTGTTCGGGCCGGAAAGGTACGAACTCTCGATCTCGTCGTCGCCGCGATACCTGCTCGACGGCACCGTCAAGCGCACGTGGGAGCCGGCGCCGGGCGACTATCTGCTGCGCGACGCGACCACGCTGCCGCCCCGGCTGCGGGTGCGGATGAGCAAGGGCGACAAGGTGTTCTTCGAGGGGCCGGTCGCCTCGTCCGGCGGCAACCCGCCGGGCGCGATCGACCCGACGCCGCTGTTCGGGCGCGGCAAACCCGCGCCGCGGGCCGCACAGGTGGCGGCGAGCGCGGTCGCGTACCAGTTCGGGCTGACCGGGCCGGACGTGCACTACGTCGTGCTGTGGAGCGACGACTTCGTGGTCGACGACCCGAACGGTACCGGGTCGGGGAAGGGGCAGATCGCGACGGTGATGGCGGTGACCGCGGACGGCGGCGGGCCCTACAACACGCTCGCGACGGACGCGAGCGCGCAGCCGAACGCGCGTAACCACCCGACCGGTGGCGGGGTGGCCGGCGATCCGGCGAAGCTGCTCATCGTCATGCGGATGCCGCACTTCACCAAGGAGGAGCCCGCCACGCTGCAGATCGTGGCGCCGCCGGCGGCGGTGCGGTACGAGATCCGCAACGGTGACGCGGTGGTCGCCGGCGGGGCGTTGACCAACGGGGTCGGGCGGCTGGAGCTGCCGGGGCCGCTCAAGGTCACGGTGCGGGTGTACGACGACAAGAACGGCGTCGTCGCCGAGCGGGCGTTCGCCGACCTCGAGCCCTACACGCCGGCGGGCGACTCGTTCGAACCGGAGGTCAAGGGCTGGTGAGGCGGGTGTACCCCGGGACCTGCGCGACCGCGTCGCGGAGGGCGGCGATGACGGGGAACAGCTTCGCCGCCTCCGTCTTTCTCGTGGTCACCGCGACCGGGTACTCCAGATAGCGCCGCTGGTGGGTGATGGGCACCCAGCGGAAGCGGTCGGCGCCCTCGCCGGCGAAGTCGTGGCCCGTCGTGTAGGCGAGGGCCACGTCCGACGGGGCGACCACGACGCGGTTGGCGGTGGCCGGTTCGTTGCGCATGCGGAGGATGGCCGTCGCCGCCTCGTCCTCGGTGATCGTGGCGTGCTTGTACGCGTCCTCCAGGGCCCACTCGTCGATCTTCGCCTCCAGCAGCTGGCGGGGCAGGAGCAGTTCGTAGTCGGCCAGTAGGTCGGCCAGCCGCACCGACTCGCTACGGAAGGATCGCGGAACCATCGCCAGGAGCCGGGCGGTGTAGAGCTCCTTGGACACCAGGGCGCGGTCGTCGGCGATGGGCGGGCCGACGATCAGCTGGTACACGTCGGTGTGCAGCAGGTGCACGGCGTGGTCGCGGAATTCTCTCGGTGCGCCGTGGCGCGATTCCAGGTACCGAATAATGATCTTTGGCGGTTCCATGGCCGTCATTAGGTATACGTGATGGGGAAGACACGCGAGGGTCGGCAGCGCGGGCGCCGGGCCCTCGTTGCGCATGCGCTGGTAGCCCGCCAGGATGTTCAGCGCGGCCTGGCGGAACTCCTCGCCGCGGGGGGTGAGCTTCTTCTGGCTGTGCGTTCCCTCGAACGGCGGCGTTTTCAGCCACGCCTCGATCTTCTTGATGACCTGGTTGACGGCCCGTCTGGTGTAGGACCGGCCGATCTGGCGGGACAGGTGCTCGGCGGCGGCCAGGTAGCTGCCGTGGTCCGCGACGGCGATGAAGACCTTGCATTCCCATTCATTCGGCGCCACGTCGTCCGCCGTAGCTGGCATGCGCCTGAGGCTATAGGTAGTCGATCGAGCACGGAAGGTGGTCGCTCGATCGGGGCCTATACATTGCGTTATTTGAAGATCTACCAATAGCCACAGATGCGGAACTATCCCTTCCATGAGGCAACTTCATGTAGCGATCGGTAATTGTGTCCGTCGGTCAGCATGAGTTCTGGTGGTTCCACGGGTGGCCCTGGGCGCCCTGGTCGGATGGCAAAGGGGATTGGCGTTCACATGGACTCCGAAGATCCCGGGGACGGACCGAGCCGATACGGTGCGTCACGGTTCGTCGGGCGTGCGGAGGAGCTGGGCGCGATCGACGCGTCCCTGCGAGGATTGCTGCGCGGTGAGACCTCCGCGGTGTTCGTCACCGGCGACGTCGGGGTGGGCAAGACCCGGCTGCTCGCCGAGGCGGCGGAGCGGATGCGCGCCGCCGGCGCGGTCGTCCTCGAAGGCGTGTGCGTCGGCCCCAACCTCGGCAACGCGCTGCTGTACCCGGTGCGAAACGCCCTGGCCCGCCGCGATGACCGCGCCGCGCGGGAACTGCTGCGATACATCGGCGAGCTCGACGGCCGCGGTGACCGCATCGGTGCGGTGCTCGACGGGGTGTCGACCGGATTGTGCCGCGTGGCCGCCGGGCGGCCGCTGGCCCTGGTGATCGACAATCTGCAGTGGGTCGACGCGACGACCGGCGGGCTGCTGCTGCACCTGCACGCCGGCCTCGGCGGCCAGCCCCTCATGCTGCTGGCCGCGCTGCGGCTGGACGGCCTGCCGCAACAGCACCGGGTCGCCCGGACGATCGCCGAGCTGCGTCGCCAGCCGTCGGTCAAGGTGCTCGACCTGCCGCCGCTGGCGCGTTCGGAGACCGCGGACCTGGCGGACGCGATCACGGGTCGGGCGCTGTCGGCCGAGGAGTCGGATCGGCTGTGGTATCGCAGCGGAGGAAACCCCTTCCTGGTCGAGGCGCTCGCGCGCGGGCTGCGCGACGGCCTCGACGACGTCCCGCCGTCGATCCGGGAGATCGTCGCCGAGCAGATCGAGGCGTTGCCGCGGGACGCCGTCCACGTGGTCAAGGCCCTCTCGGCGGCGGCCGGCCCGGTCTCGCACCAGCTGCTCGCCACGGTGCTCGACATCGGCGACGACCGCCTCGAAAAGGCCGTCGACGCCACGGTTCGCCAGCGCGTCCTGTGCGCCGACGGCGACGGCTACCGCTTCCAGGTCGAGCTGTTCAAGGAGGTTGCGGAGCCGCGGCTGCTGCCCGGCGAGCGGCGCCGGTTCCACCGCCGCTACGCCGAGGCGATTCAGGCGTCGGCCTCGGCCGATGCGAAGCTCGCCGCGCTGGCCGAGCACTGGTGGGAGGCGGGCCAGCCGGAGCCGGCCTGGCGCTGTGCGGTGGCGGCGGGGGAGCGGGCCGAAGCCGAGCACCGCTACGCCGAGGCCGGCGTCAGCTGGGCGCTCGCGCTGCGCGTGCTCGACGAGGCGCCCGACGCCGACCTGCCCCGGGCCGAGCGACCCGCCGTGGTGCGCGCCGCCGCCCGCGCCGCGCACCGCAGCGGCGACCCCGAGCAGGCGCTGGCGATGCTCGACAAGCTCGCGCCGGAGCCCGGGCGGCCGGTGTGGTGGTACATCAGCCGGGCCCGCAGCCTGACCAGCAGCGGCCGGGCGGCGCAGGCGCGGGACGAGTACGAGCTGGCACTGTCGGCGGCGGACTGCGGCCCGGCCGAGCGAGCCGACGCGATGGCCCGGCTGGCCGACCTGCTGGTGCAGCTGGGGCAGTACGGCATGGCCCGCGTCCGGGCCACCGAGGCGCTGGAGCTCGCCGGCGGCCTGCCCGATGCCGTGTCCTCGAAGGTCCTGGCCGGCGTGGCGCTCGGGTTCAGCCAGGCGTACCTCGACGACCCGGTCGCCGGGCGGGCCACCGTCGAGCGGGCGCTCGAGATCGCCCGCCGTGACGGCGACCCGGCCGATGTCGCCCGCGCCTACCTGCGCCTGGCCGAGCTGCTGACCGGCCCGCTCAACGAGCTGGAGGCCGGCGTCGAGGCGGCCAGGCAGGGCGCCGCGCTGGCCGAGCGGTCGGGCGTCGGCCGCGCGTTCGGCACCCGGCTGCTCGCCGCCGCCGCCAACGGGCTCTTCCGCCTCGGCGACTGGGCCGAGGCCGGAAAGGTCGTGGACGAGGCCGAGCGGCTGCGCCCGGCCGGGACGGCGGCGGTCGACCTGCTGCTGGCCCGGTGCCGGCTCGCGCTCGGCCGCGGCGACCTCGCCGGCGCGGCCCGGGACCTCACCGCCGTGGAGACGCTGACCGCCGGCGGCAACGCCAACCACGAGCTGACCCTCGCGACCCTGCATGCCGGGCTGGCGATCTGGGAGGGCCGCTACGACGACGCCCGCCGGGCGATCCGGCGCGGCCGCGAGTCGTTCGACGTGCGGACCGACGACGTGATGGTGTTCGTGGTCATCCTCTGGCACGGCCTGCGGGCCGAGGCGGAGGCGGGCACCGCGGACCGGGACGAGGTCGCCGCGCTGGAGGTCGTCGCCGGGTACCTCCGCCTGGACCGCAACGCCTCGGCCGTCCCGGTCCGCCTGGGCATCGACGGGTACCTCGCGCTCTGCAACGGCGAGATGTCGCGGATCAGGCGCACGCCCGATCCCGAGACCTGGCGGGCGGCGGCCGACATCTGGCGGGATCGCCGGCACCTGTACCCGCTGGCCTACGCCCTGCTGCGGCTGGCCGACGCCTGGTTCGCCGGTGGGACGGACCGCACGGCCGCGACGGCCGCGCTGCGGGAGGCGCACGCCATCACCGCTCGCCTCGGCGCCGTCCCCCTCGCCCAGGAGGCCGAGAAGCTGGCACGGTCGGCCCGCGTGTCGCTCGAGCCGTCGCAACAGCAACCTCCCAAAGCGGCCGGCGGTCCGCTCGACGACCTGACCCCCCGGGAACTGCAGGTGCTCGAACTGCTGGCCGACGGGCGGACCTACCGGGAGATCGGAGAGCTGCTGTTCATCAGCCCGCGGACCGCGGAGAAGCACGGTGCGTCGGCGAGCGCGAAGCTCGGGGTCCGGGGCAAGTACCAGTTGGGCCTGCTCTACCAGCAGCACGCCCGGGGGCGTCGGGCGGCCGAGTAATGGCAAGGTTACGTTCCGAGCATGGGTAGGTCCGTGCGAACGAGGTACGTGAACTCACCGATCTCCGGGGGCCGTCCCGTTGCGATCGTGGGGTGGCGTACCGAGACATCCCGGGCACGCGGCCAACACCGGAGGAATCGTGACCACAACGTCGTGGGGATCCGCCCAGGCGGAAATGATCGCCGCCACCTCACACGCACCGGAGACCATCGCGGACGTCGTCGCTCAGCTCGAAGCGGTCCAGGGCGTGCTGGACCGCCTGCCCGACCTCTACCGGGAGAACCCGGTCTCCGACTTCAACGTGCTCTACACCGACATCACCCGGCGCATCCTCGAGCGGCACGACGACGGTGCCTTCAGGGATCCGCAGTTCCTCAACGTTCTCGACGTCGAGTTCGGCAAGCGGTACCTCGACGCATTGCACCGCTGGGGCTCGGCCGGGCTGGTCGCGCCCGCGTCCTGGGTCGTGCTGTTCGAGCGGTACAACGACCAGCGGCTGCGCTCGCTGCCGTGCGCGGTCGCGGGCGTCAACGCCCACATCAACTACGACCTCGCGTTCGCCCTCGTGGCGACGTGGGAGCGGGTCGGCCACGCCAACTTCGGCAGCCCGCAGCACCATGACTACCTGCTCATCAACCAGGTCTTCAAGGAGGCCATCCCCGGCCTGCGCCGCGGGTTCCTCACCGCCTGGCAGCGCCGCATCGACCAGATCAACGGCAACTTCGACGACTGGTACGAGAACCTGCTGGTGCAGCTGACCCGCGACCACGCCTGGTCGCGCGCCCAGTGGCTCTGGCACGTGCGCACCAACCCGATCCTGTTCGAGGCGGGCCGGTCGGCCATGGACCGCGACGCCGCCGTCATCGGCCGGGTGCTGCTCTCCCCGTTCTGCAGCCTGTTGCAGTAGCCGCTCGCGCGGGCCCCGGGTGACGCCGGACCGGAGCCCGCGCGCCGGCGCCGTTCTCCGGCGTGAACCCCCCTCTCGTTGGAGCATCCCCATGCAACTCGCGCTGTCCTGCGTACCCCCGACCTTCAACATCGCCGCGACGTCCGCTGCGTACGCCCAGATGGCCGGGCTGCTGTCCGGCTTCGCCTTCACCGCGCTCGTCATGCTGCTGAAACCGACCCGGTCCAGGCGGCGAAGGCCCGAGGACCAGTTACCGGTCGCGCTGTTCGCCGCGTTCGTCGCGCTGCTGCTCTCGACGCTGACGTACTCGCTGCTCGCGGGCGAGGACGTGGTCGGCGCGAGAGCGCGCACCGCCACCGAGGAACTGGTGGACGGGCTGCCGTTCGGCCTGGCGTTCATCATGCTGCTGCACGGCCTGACGTTCCTGCTCGACAGCGGCGGCGCGGGCCGGGCGCTGGTGCGGGCCGTGCACGTCATCACGGTGCTCGTGCTGCCGGCGCTGACCATGTTGTACCTCGTCAACGCCGTCCCGGACATGGAGTCCGCCCGCGCCCAGCTGGCCGGCGGGTGCCCGTCCACGTCGATGTACACCTTCGGATTGATCCTCACCGCGCTCACCATCGCCGTGCTCGGCGCGATGCTCGTGGCCCGCAGCCGCTGGCCGCGCTTCCGCGACTGGACCCCGCGCCGGCCGGACGCGGCGCCGTTCCTGGTCCTCGTCGTCTGCATCGCGTCGGCCGTGTGCGCCGGGTTCCTCGCCAGCCGCTCGCCCAACTTCCTCTTCCCCTCGGCCGGCCTCGCGACCTTCCTCGAGCTCGCCTGGCTGCTGCTGACCGGAATCGGCACGGTACTCATCGCGTCTTGGCCTCCGCCGAAGGCGCCGGACCCGCCGACCGGCCGGATCGGCCGGCACCGGTCACGAACGCGAGCGGCCTCAACGGCAAATTAGCCATACGGCCATCTGGTGACAAGTCCAGATGAACCAAGTGGCGACACAAGCGAAGAGGGGCCCCCGGCGGCGCCGGGGACCCCTCAGTGAGCGGTGCTGGTTAGAGGGCCGGGTAGGCGTTCTGCATCAGCTGCTGGAACTGCGCCGAGAACCACGCGCCGGAGACCGGGGCGTTGGGCAGGGCGCCGCTCAGGCTGTTGCCGTTGCGGCCGTTGCCGGTGTAGGTCGGGTCGCACATGCGGTCGAAGCCCTTGCCGCCAGGGTTGTTCGGGCCGGTCGGGATCAGGGAGCTCGAACCGTCCGACTCGCCCGGGGGCTTGATCCAGACGTAGGCGTCGATGCCCGCGGCGGGCGTGGCGCGCGGGCGCTCGCCGATGCCGGCGCCGCTCTGGTTGCACCAGTTGCCGGCGTGGATGCGCCGGTCGATGCGGGACTGGTCGACGTAGGTGTTCACGTCGGTCGACGTGGACGCCGCGGTCGGGCGGGCCGAGCCGCCCCAGCCGTTGCGGCTGGTGTCGATCAGCATGCCGATGTTGGAGTTGAAGCCCTGGCCGACGAGCGCAGTGCGGAAGGCCTGGGCGAACGTGAGCTCATCGGTGTACTGGTTCCAGTCCACCCACTTCGACTGGCGGACCGACTGGCCGTTGACCGTAGTCGTGGGCTGGACCCACGGCTCGGACAGGGCCGAGTAGTTCGCCGTGTTGGTGATGAAGCCGTCGACCGTGGCGACGCCGCCGACGGCGCCCTTCGCGGTGCTCGCGAACAGCTGCGCGGACGGGGTGAAGTTGCTGTCCCAGCCGATCCAGCCGTGGTGCGCGGCGTCGATGTAGTTGTAGATGTTGGTGCCGGAGGCGTGCAGCTTGCCCAGGGCGTACTGGATGCCCGTGACGTAGTTGCCGTTCGCCTTCATCGTCGCGCAGGCGGAGGTGGCGCCGGCCTGGCCGTCCGCGTTGGTGACGAGGTTCGGCAGCGAGTCGATCTCGACGATGTTGACGATGCGGATGCCCGAGTACTTGGAGTTGGCCTCGACCGCGGCGATCTGGTCGATGTACTCCGTCTTGTACCGGTCGATCTCCGTCGGGCCGAGCTCGCCGTTGGAGGCCAGGGCCGCGCAGTCACGGCCGGGCAGGTCGTAGATCACGAACTGGGCCAGCGTGGCGCCCTGGGCGAGGGCGTTGTCCAGGTGCTTGGCCAGGCTCGTGGTGTAGCCCGAGCCGGACGGCGCGGTGATGGCGGCGATCGAGTCGAGCCACACGCCGGTCGGCTGGTTGGAGATGCGGCTGCCGCCCGACTCGGCGGCGGCCTTGGCCGACCAGTCCGGGTTCACGTACCACTTCGCGCCCACGTAGGGGTTGTCGACGTGGGTGCCGCCGTTGCCGCCGGTCGTGACGGTGATCGCCACGGCGGAGCTGGTGGCGGTCGCGTTGGCGGCGCTGTACGCCTTCGCGGTCAGCGAGTAGCTGCCGGCCGCGACGTTGGCCCAGCTGAACGTGTACGGCGAGCTGGTGTCGGTGCCCAGCAGCGCCGAGCCGTTGTAGAACTCGACCTTGCTGATCGTGCTGTTGGTGACGCTCGCGTTCGCGGCCAGGCTCACCGTGGCGGGTGCGGTGAACGTCGAGCCGTTCGTCGGGCTGGTGATGGCCACCGTCGGGGTGCCGGGGTTGTTCGGGTTGGACGGCGAGTTCGACGGCGACGACGGGCCGCCGGTCGTGGTGCCGCCGGTGCAGGCGGTGCCGTTCAGCGTGAAGTTGGTGCCGGCCGGGTTGCTGCCGCTCCAGTTGCCGGTGAACCCGAACGAGGCCAGTCCGTTGGTGGCGACGCTCCCGTTGTACGGCATGTTCGTGGCGTTGACGTGCACGCCCGACTGGGTCTTGTTCGCGTTCCAGATCTGGGTGATCGTCTGCGACGAGTTGCCGAAGTCCCAGCCGACGTTCCAGCTGGTGATCGGGTCACCGAGGTTGGTGACGTCGACCTGGGCCTGGAAGCCGCCCGGCCACTGCCCGACGATCGTGTACTTGGCGGTGCATCCGGACGCTGCGAAAGCCTGGGTGGCGACGACGACAGCGCCCCCGGTCGCCACGAGCGCGGCGGCCGATATGAGGGCGATCTTGCGCCTCATCGAGTCTCCTCACATTGACGGTTCGGAATCGAGGTGTCAGCTACGGTCCGTACCGTCCCGGGACACGTCAAGGCGGCCGGCCTCGGGTAAGCCGTTTAGCTCGTAAGCGCCTGGTGGGAGACCTGAAACTTACGCTGCAAACCTAAAATGAAAGGGCGTGGAGTCCTCGGAAGATCAGCTTCGCCAGAACGCCCGTCTCCCGCAGTGAGGACTCCACGCCAGCGCATGGTGCCATGACCCACACCGCCCGGAAACGATGCCGGGCGGTGTGCGGGCAATCAGTGCGATCCATCGATGCCAGGCAACCGAAATCCCTTTCGGCGCCCGTGAAACTTACGCGGTGAAGTCCCGGGACAAGATCAGGTCCTCGAGCACGTCGAGCGGCAGCGGGCCGTGCGCGAGCACCGTGTGGTGGAACGCGCGGATGTCGAAGCCGCCGCCGAGCGCCGCGCGGGAGCGCTCGCGCAGCCGGTCGATGTGCAAACGCCCGATCATGTACGCCAGAGCCTGGCCCGGCACCGCGATGTACCGATCGACCTCGTTGACGATGTTCGTCTCCGACAGCGCGGTGTTGGCCCGCATGTAGTCGATCGCGCGCGACCGCGACCAGCCGAAATGGTGCAGTCCGGTGTCGACGACCAGCCGGCACGCCCGCCACGCGTCGAACGAGACCATGCCCAGCCGGCTGAGCTCGCTCGTGTAGAGGCCCATCTCGTCGGCGAGCCGTTCGCTGTAGAGCCCCCAGCCCTCGCCGTGCGCGTCGAGGTACGCGAAACGGCGGAACTCGGGCAGGTCCGCCCGCGACTGCGCGAGGGCGATCTGCAGGTGGTGGCCGGGCACGCTCTCGTGGAACGCGAGCGCCTCGTACTCGAAGCGCGCCCGCGACCGCGGCCGGAACGTGTTCACGACGTGCGCGCCGGGCCGGGCGCCGTCCGCCGTCGGGGGCATGTAGTAGCCCAGCACCGAGTGCTCCGCCTCGGCCGGGTCCATCTCGCGCACCTCGCACGGCGCGATGTCGTACGTCGCGAACCAGTCCGGCAGCGCCGCCTCGGCCTCGCGCAGCGCGCGCGTCACGGCGTCGACGATCTCTCCCGCGGTACCGAAGCGGAGATTTTGATCTTCTCGAAGCCGGACGAGGACCTCGTCGACGTCCGTCGTGCCCAGCGCGCGCCCGCCACGCTCGGCGAACTCCTCGCGCAGCCGGGCCACCAGCTCCAAGCCGGTCCGGTGGATCTCCTCGGGCCCGAGCTCGGTCGTGGTGCACGCGCGCACAAGGCCGAGATAGCCCTCCGCCCCGCCCGGCACAAAGCACAGCCCGGCCTTTTCGTCGGGGCGCGCGACGGGCAGCAAATGCTCCTCGAGCGCATTTCGAAAACGCACGATCGCCGGTCGTACCGCGGAAGCCACGACATCCGTGGAAATGCGCCGCAGCAGCGGGTCCCGCTCGATCGGCCCGGACAGATATGCATCGGCCTGTATGATTGCCTGGCGCACGCCGATCTCGGTCTGGAATCGCCCGTCGCGCGCCGCCCGGAGATATCGCTCGACGTAGGCGTCGAAGTATCCGGGCAGTTTCTCGAGCCGCGCGAGGTATTCCTCGTCGGTCCCGGTGCTCGCCGGAAACGTCGACACGACCTGCGCGAGCGGCCCGGTCCCGCCGGCGGTGACGCCGACCTCGACCATGCCGTCGGCGAGCACGCGCTGCCCGTCATCGAGCAGCCGCCGCAGCATCGCGTGGCTGATCGGATCCTCGGCGGGGTCGGCCGCCCGCAGCTCCTCGGCCAGGCGCGCGAGCTCGGCGCGGTGGCGCTCGGCCGCCGCCCGGCTCGGGTCGGGCACCTCCGCCTCGTAGCCCGGAACCCCGAACACCCCGGCCCCGAACGGATCGGCGGCGCAGTGCGCGCGGAAGTACTCCTCGCCCAGCTGGGCCAGCGTCTTCATCGGCAGGAAGGTATCACCGGCGGTAGACGCGGCGGGCGTTGTCGGCCCCGACCGCGCGCGCGACGCGCTCGGCGTCCGGCCAGTCCTGCAGCAGCGCAGACAGCGACCAGCGGAACTGCTCGGCGCCGACCAGGTAGAGCTCGGCCAGGCCGTAGGCGTCGGACGAGTACAGGATCTTGCCGAAGGGGGCCAGCTCGAAGTACTCCGCCAGGACCGCCGCGGCGCGCGGGCCGGTGTGGGTGAGCGTCAGGCCGACGTCGAGGTAGACGTTGGGGTACACGTGGGCGAGCCAGCCCGCCTGGCGGTGGTACGGGTAGCAGTGCAGCAGCACGATCGGCACGCCCGACGGCTCGACCGCGGCGAGCCACGGCTGCAGCAGCGACGGGTCGGACCTCGGCAGCGACAGGTCGCGGTCGCCGAAGCCGGTGTGCAGCTGGATCGGCAGGCCGAGGTCGACGGCGGACCACAGCAGATGCCGCAGCAGTACCGCATCGGCGAGCCGTTTCGCGTTCGCGCCCAGCCACTGGCCGGCGGCTTCGGTCACCTCGCGGCGTGATGGGCGCCGGGGATCGATGTCGAGGCCGCACCGGTACGCCAGGATCGACTTCACCGCCGCGGCCTCGCCCGTGGCCTCGGCGAGGGCGGCGTCGAATGCCGGCGCGAAGTTCCCGGCGGAGACTCCGGCCGCGGCGACCCGCTCGGCGACGGTCTCCAGGCGCACCACCTCGGCGTATCGGGCGACGGCCGCCTCGGCCAACGCCGGGCCCGTCAGTCCGCCGGGCAGGCCCGTGTCCACCAGCAGCTCGGCGAGCCCGGCCGCGCGCAGCAGCCGGCGGCTCGCCTCGACGGCGCCGAGCTCGGCGCGGCGGGCCAGGTACTCCTCGGCGGGCGCGTGTGCCGGCAGGTCGAGCACCGGCGCGCACCACCGGCGGATCGCCAGGCCCGCCGGTCCGTCCAGGTAGGACACTCCGGGCGGCGGCGGGACCGACGCCTCCGTGGACCACAGGCCGAACGCGTCGGCGTCCAGCTCCTCGGTGGTGATCGCGTGGCAGTGGGCGTCGAGCAGCAGCACTCAGTACCGCCAGCGGGTGGCGGCGGCGATGTCGTCCGACGACCGGCCGGCGAACAGCTCGACCTCGGCCCGGCGCACCGCCAGGAACGCCTCGAACAGCGGGTCGCCCATCGCGCGGCGCAGTCCCTCGTCGGCCTCGAGGCGCGCGACGGCCTCCGGCAGCGACTCCGGCAGCCGCGGCGGTTGCTCGGCGTCGGGCAGCGAGGCGGGGTCGACGCCGACCTCGGCGGGCAGCCTGTTGCCCGCGTCGAGGGCGTCGACGACGAGCGCGGCGACGGCGCCGACCACCAGGTACGGGTTTGCCGCGCCGTCGATGCACTTGATCTCGGCGTTGGCGGACCGGTCCTCCGTGCCCGTAACACCTGTTACGAAACGCAGGCCGGCCTCGCGGTTCTCGCGGCCCCAGCACTGGAACGCGCCGGCCCATCGCTGCGGTACCAGCCGGAGATAGCTGGCGACGCCGGGCGAGCCGATCGCGCAGAGCGCCGGCAGCCGCTCCAACGCGCCGGCGAGGACGGACTCGCCGCGGTCGGTCAGGCCATGCGGCCCGGTGCCGCCCGCGAACAGGGCGCCGTTCGCGTCGCGGGCCGAGAAGTGCAGGTGCGCGCCGTTGCCGACCTGGCCGGCGACGACGACCGGCGCGAACGAGACCTGCAGGCCGTGCCGCGCCGAGACCGCGCGGATGGTCTGGCGGACAAGGACGTTGTCGTCGGCCGCCGCGACCGGGTCGCCCGGCGCGATCGACAGTTCGAGCTGGCCCACGGCGTACTCCGGGTGCAGTTGCTCGACCGCGACACCCTGCGCCGCCAGGGTCGCGAGCAGGTCGTCGAGGTAGGCGGACAGCTCGACGATGCGGGTCATGCCGTAGGCGGGACCGGTGCACGCGGGGCTCGGGGGCTCGCCGGGCTGCCCGACGTACCACTCGATCTCGAACGCCATGCGAAGACTCAGGCCGGCGGCGGCCGCGCGCTCGGTCATCGCCCGGGCGAAGCGCCGCTGGCAGGCCACATACGGCTCGCCCTCCTGCGTCCACCGGTCCACCGGCGCCCACGCCCAGCCCGGCTGCGCGGCGAGCGCCGTGAGCCGGTCCAGGTCGGGGCGCAGTCGCAGGTCGCCGACGGGGCCGCCGATGTGCCGGCTGGTGGTGATCGAGTCGTCGACGCCGAACACGTCGAACACGGGCGACATGCCGACGCCCCACTGCGCCGCGTCGGCGAGCTTCGCGACGGGCACGGTCTTGACGCGGGTGATCCCGGCATTGTCGACGAAGGTCAGGGCGACACCGCGGACGCGCTCGTCCAGCATGCCTACCAGTGTCCCCTGGATGCTGGATCGGCGCGCGCCCTCGGCCACTACGAGCTGGGTGACGACCTCGGTCAGCGGGCGGTCTCTCGGGTGAAGCAATAGGCGTTCGCCACGCTGAGTGGTGGCGCCGACACTCCACTGTGGATGCTCCACTGTGGTCGCGGTCACGTGCTGGAGGCTGATTTGGTTGAGGGGCCGGGCTCCTGTAACGTTCCGTGGCGCAAGGCGGTGGGTGCTTCGGGGAGAGCGGCGAAAGCCGGTTGACACGGAAGCAGCGACCAAGTAGAGTTACCCGGCCAGCAGGGATACGGGCGAGTCGCGAAGCGACAGTCGGCCGGCCTGCAAGGCCACTCCAATCTCGAAGCTCACCGATTCGGTGGGTGGTTGCGGTTGGGCAGATTCGAGCGATGCAAGCCGATCTTCGGATTTGGAATTGCGGAGCCGATCGGATAGATTAGCGGTACCGCCCCGGAATTCGGGCCTCACAACAGAGGCAAGGATGCGGTGTGCGTTGGTTGTTTGAGAACTCAACAGGGTGCTTGTTAAGCCAGTGCCAATTGATTATTACCCCGTGGCACGGGCCCCGTTTGTGGGGTTGCGTGTCTGGGATTCCTTTGGTGACAACATGTTTGTTGCCGGGTGATTTGCTCACCAATTAGGTTTTGTTGGAGAGTTTGATCCTGGC